>JASFJX010000475.1:0-3992 GCA_050119385.1 Candidatus Thiodiazotropha sp.
CTTGCCACAGAACTTTTCTGTTTAGATTGCTGCTACTTGGCGATGTAAAATCATCCTTAGATATGACTTCTATGAATAAAGCAGATAACATAGTCAAGTTACAATTGATCAGCGTCAAGTCGTTCGCTCCCATCTATCCGCGTCGTGTCGGATCTCATGCAGCGTCCCAACGACGGATGAACAAATCGTCTTAACAAGCCCAGGGACGAGGCAATTGACCTATGCGGAAAAGGATAAAAGTATGAACGCTATTTTCAATCAGAAACGGATCTTAGCCATTATAGAGACAGCTATTGTAATGGCTCTCTTATCAGGCTGTGGTGGCAGTAGCGATAGCAGTAGTGATAGCAGTAGCAGTAGAAATAGCAGTAATACTAGTGCATACGATGCTAGCGTCAATTCGGATGCCAGCCTCTTAGACCTTACCCTAACCGGCGCTACGCTGGAGCAGCTTTTTCAACCAACCCAAACGGCTTATAGCGCCAGCGTAGGTTTTCTTCAGACCAGTGTAACCTTGACACCGATCGCCGGCGACGCCGGCGCCACCATCCGGATCAACGGCGCCGAAGTAGTCTCGGGGAGTGCTTCGGCGGCGATTGCCTTGGCAGAGGGGCAAAACCTGATCAGTCTGGAGGTAACCGCGAAGAATGGCGTCACTACACAAAGCTATTCCATCGAAATCTTGCGTGGCTATGCGAGTGGATTTGCCCAGCAGGCCTACATCAAGGCAAGCAATGCCGGAGGAGGCGACTGGTTTGGCACTAGCGTGGCACTCTCGGGCGACACACTGGTGGTGGGCACCCCTTTTGAAGACAGCAGCGCAAGCGGTGGTGAGGCGGACAATTCGGCAGATCAAACCGGAGCTGCCTATGTCTTCACCCGCAGCGGCGGGGTCTGGAGCCAGCAAGCCTACCTCAAGGCGAGTAATGCCGAAGGGGGTGACCGGTTTGGTCGCAGCTTGGCGATCTCGGACGATACCCTGGTAGTGGGAGCCTGGGGAGAAGCCAGCAGCGCAAACGGCGGGGAAGCGGACAATTCAGCCGAAGATGCCGGCGCAGTCTACGTATTTACCCGTAGCGACGGAGTCTGGAACCAGCAGGCCTACCTCAAGGCGAGTAACGCCGAAGCAAATGATGCATTTGGCTACAGCGTGGCAATCTCGGATGACACCCTGGTGGTGGGGGCCATTAATGAAGCCAGCAGCGCAAGCGGCGGAGAGACGGATAATTCGGTCGAAGATGCCGGGGCAGTCTACGTCTTCACTCGCAGTGCAGAGTCATGGAACCAGCAGGCCTACCTCAAAGCGAGCAATGCCGGCTGGAATGATACGTTTGGCGCGAGTGTGGCGATCTCTGGCGACACCCTGGTGGTGGGGGCTATTAATGAGGAGAGCAGCGCAACTGGTGGGGAAGCTGACAACTCGACTTCGAAAGCCGGCGCGGCCTACGTCTTCACCCACAGTGACGGGGTCTGGAGCCAGCAGGCCTACCTCAAGGCGAGCAACGCCGAAACCGACGATGCGTTTGGCTACAGTGTAGCGATCTCGGGCGACACCCTGGCGGTGGGAGCCATTAATGAGGCTAGTAACGCAAGCGGCGGGGAGGCGGACAATTCGGTTGATGATGCCGGCGCAGTCTACCTCTTCACCCGTAACGACGGGGTTTGGAGCCAACAGGCCTACCTCAAGGCGAGGAACGCCGAAAGTGATGATCAGTTTGGCTACAGTGTCGCGATCTCGGGCGATATCCTGGTGGTGGGCGCCATTGGAGAAGCCAGCAGCACAGGCGGCGGGGAGGCGGACAATTCGACCAATTACGCAGGCGCGGCTTACGTCTTCACCCGCAGCGGCGAGGCCTGGAGCCAGCAAGCCTACCTCAAGGCGAGCAATGCCGAGTTGGGTGATTTTTTTGGTTATAGCGTGGCGATCTCAGGTGACACCCTGGCGGTGGGCGCCAAAAACGAAGCAAGCAACAGCAGCGGAGGGGAAGCGGATAATTCGGCCCCTTCTGCTGGCGCGGTCTATACCTGGCAGTAAATTTTTATCGGGGTCAGACTGTAGAAAAACCTCAGCAAGCCTATCGCTGGATTTACTTGGTTGGGTATTGGCATATTAGAGAAAATTGCTCTCTGACCTGCATTTTTCATTTTTATCCCTCAAACCCCTATCCTTTTAAAAGTCCTATCCGATTAATAAGCACTTCAACATCTTGGGTTGGCACGGCATAGGCGTCACATTGTGCAGGGAATTCTTTAATCGCACTACGCACTTCATCTATGATCAATTGAGTTTTCTTGGTAGACAGGCCGAACAGTTTCCCTAAAGGAGGCAAAGCATCGATTGAAGGGGTTGTTCCCGCCACGCCAAAATGCAGAACATGTTCGCGATTGTTGTTTACATCAGGCAGTAGATCAAAGGCCTGAGTCAGGTGCCACCCTTGTTCGCAGCACAGCATGGCGAAGTTTTTCAGGTGATCATCTGTATTCCCGATCAAGGCATTGAACACACACTGCCGGTAAAGTCCTTTTAAATCTTTTCCCGGCACATCAGACAAGCGGCGGACGACATCGGCCATATCTGCATAGCCTAGATAGTAGTAGTTGGTTGCCCCTAGCAAGGTCTGCATACTCACGACATGGTTACGTCCTCCCTGCTTAGTTACATCGAAGCGTCTGACCAATAGGGCAGACCTGCTTCCCAGATTTAATACCTCGAACTCTGGGATTTCGACACCTGCATTCCTGGCGGTAGCCAGCGTGGCGGCTTCTATGCGCACCATATCCAAGCTATCTTTGATAGAAGGAAATTTCGCCAGCCAGTGTTTACCGTCATCGTTGATTAATACCTTTGGCCGGGCGCCACCCGGTGAACTGCCAGCCTGGAACAGACGCATCAACTCATCCATCGGCGCATCCGGTTCTTGTTCATAGCGTGCTGCTGCTGCTGCAAGGTCCGATAGATCAGGTAGTCTGGCTTCTTCATTATCCTCAGGACATTCTGGATTGGTGGTATAGGCTAAGGCGCCCATGGCCTCGGGACCAAGCAGTTCCAGGAGGTAAGCTGAACGCTGTCTGTTCCGTGGCAGGTTATAACGGCGACACATGATGGCGCGGCCCCAGGCGTCTGGTAGACTGTCCTCAAACACAGCATGTATCCCGGTATACGGATCTTCTGCCCTAAGCGGTGCAGATTCTAAAGGTAGATGAAAAGGGTCTAGGGCGAATGCTCCGCTTTGTTTAAGAAACTCCTCGGTATAGCGGAATTCGCCGCGCATCCTGCCACCATGATCTGAGTCGGGATCAGACACCCGAATTTCCCCTGCGAGTCTGGGTTGACCGGCATAAGGCCTGAGCCATACATAGAGATGTATCACCGTTTAGTTCCCGTGGATCGGTCAAACAGCGAGGTTGGAAAGAGCGTTTCCAGCTGATCTATTTCGCCATAGAGACGAATTGCCCGGACCCAGTTGCCAATACCTGCGCCTGGGTTTCCCTGTTCCATCTTGCGGTAGGTCTCCCGGCTCACACCACAGCGATCTGCCGCATCGGCCTGAGTGTCACCACGGCGCTTCCGGTTGGTCTTGAGGGCTACTCCAAGATCTTCAAGTGCAATTTTTTCTTTATCAATAAAGCCTAACATAATAGGCATTATAGCTTATTAGATAGCAATATACATATTATTATATGAAATTATCGGGGTAAAAGAGCAATTCTTTGTAATACTCGCGCAGGCTAATATTTCTCAATAACAGCTTTTTCTTGTTCACAAGGAGCTGGACTGTGCCACGAAACCCCTTTTCAACACGAGCCACCCTGGCAGCGCATCCTGGTGAATACAAATGGTCAAGTTACCACGCTAACGCACAAGGCAGTCATGATCCCATCATTGAATCACATCCCCTCCATGTTGCATTGGGTTATACGGTAGAAAAACCTCAGCAAGCCTATCGCGAGCTATTTCGACATCATATTGACGATGATTTTTAACAGAGCGG
>JASFJX010000476.1:0-3971 GCA_050119385.1 Candidatus Thiodiazotropha sp.
GTATTGTGAAAAGGCATTGGGTACTTTGCTTGCAAAGTCTCCAACATTTAGAGAGTTATATGGGAAGATTAATTCTAGTGGAGGGTGGACTTGGATGATTGAAGTAAATAATTCATTTCCTGTAGCAGCAGGTACAGCAACAGAAAAAACGTTAGAGCTAGGTTTAGATGGTAGTGGCATTATTAAAACGTATGTCAATCCAACAAAAACTGGCAGGTACACCACAGTAGATGGTAAAGAACTTACAGCAAGCTTGGAAAGGTTGCTTGCACATGAAATAGGTCATGTGATTGGACGAATTGAAGAAGGTCGCTCACATTCTGTAACGGAAAGTAGTTACGATAAAGCAATTGAAGTAGAAAATACAATAATGGGAGAAATCTATTCCAATGCTCCATTGAGAGATATATATGATCCACTACATCGGTCACAAAGGCCTCGCCCATAGATAATACATTAAAGTAAACCAGGACAGTCAGTGCGCCGAGCTAAGTCGGCAAGAGATTGGAGGTGAAAGCCCTCTACTCGGAAAGGCATAGCGAGCCAATGGGGTCCCGAGTGGGATGGATAGTAAAGAGTATCCAGAAGAGTTCTCACAAATGCAGGCGGAGTTCCAGGCAGCATCTCAAATGTTCAAAATGTTTCAGGAAGCCATCAGCACAATGATTAAGAGTATTGGTGAAGGCTTGAGTTCTGTTGCTCGTAAGCAATAATGTGACTGTTTAAGGTACATTAAGTACTATAGGATGGCTGGGGAGGTGTTTCTCCCCGGCCATGTTACTATGTGAATTCGTGAAGCTTGTTATGATCCTGTATGAGTGAGCTGACCATGAAATTATATATACGTTCGCTGATAATCTTTATGATACTTCAGTTTGTCGGGTGTGGTGGTGGTGGTGGAGGGGGAGATGATCCAAATGATCCCAATCCACCAACAGATAATTTAAATGGCAATATGACAGGTAGAATTTTCTTGGGCAATGATGGTGTTGGATCCTGGATACTTGACCTTACAACAGGGCATTATAGCAAAATACCAGGTGTTCAATGGGAGGATAATCCAAATTACCACCATAGTGCAGAGTTTTCTGCTTACCCCTCCTATGATGGCCAGGAGTTTTTAGAGACAATTGAAGAGTGTGAGCATTTAGGTGGTTTCGATTATAGCGATTGTCTAGTGATCCATGATTCTTCTGGAAACATAGTCAGCACACTTGATGTTCCTCATGAAACTTATGGTCCAGCAAAATTGTCTCGGGATGGTATGTTTATTGCTGTACCCATACGGGACCCATCTAGCGCATTGAATCCAAGAAGACTAACGATTTATACTAGAGATGGCGCGTATGTAGATGCCAGTCCCCCTGATCATGATGTGACACCAAAAGGTTTTGATTGGTTGCCAGGTAATCAACTGATTTATGCAGCAGATAGGGGGCTCTACGTTTCAAATCAAGCATCGGCTCAAGGGCAATTGTGGGCAACGTTTTCTGAAGAAGAAGGGCAGCCAGATCATCTGGCAGTAAGTCCTGATGGTGATCGCTTGGCTTTGACGTTGAAAACTGCAGTAAATCAGCGTGCAATACACGGAACTGTATGGATTGTTAACTTAGATGCCAGTGGTTACGTGCGGTTAGCAACTACACCTGATACAGATGACACTAATACTACATCTGACGATCCTGTAATAAACCTTCCGATGTGGTCACCAGATGGAAAGTGGATAGCTGTAGTAGAAGGCGCAATAAGTGTTGTATCTCCTCCTTCAGGTAGCAGAGGGTATGGTTCAAAACTATACATTGTTCCATCTGACAGTGAAAATGTAATTTTAACATTGGATGGGCAGACAGAAGCTATTCCTGTATATTCATATTTTGATGAAATCGCAACACCAGGTAGCAATGCAGAACTAGGAACAAAGTTTACTACTTTTGTGAGAGGTGGTGGTTTTGCATGGATAGATTAACAACCAAATTAACCAAACTATTTGAGACGATAGATGAAGTCAGAGATTTTGCTACTCGATGGCTATGGTCTTACAACAATGAAAGACCTAATATGGCACTGGGTGGTATTACACCAATGCAGAAACTGAGAGAATTGGCAGCATAACCTCTATTTTTATGCTCGGTTAAAAATGGGAGGATTACCACCCAGGATTTGTTGAGACGATTTTAATAACTATGCGGTTAAGCTAAACCGTAGGGCCCATTCTGACAAACTATTTAGGCTTCTATTCAGGTAGCGCTCTAACTCATTATGATCCTGAGTTAGTAATTTAACATGAGTCGCTTACCATTGATGGAAATATGCTCTTTTTCATCATCCAAAAAACAAAACGCGGTAGTAATATCTGTGCCATCGTCAAAGACAAAACGAGCAGTGTAATGATCAATTCTGTAGTAACCTGACTTTGATTTACTTCTTTTGTCTGTATTAATATCGAAAATACCAACGCCATATCCTGTCGCACCATAAGCGAACCTCCCCTCTGGATTGAAGCACCAGGAACTGGCCTGGCCTTTAATTATGCCAGTCTGGTATGCACCGCTTGAGGATGTTATATTTCCGTAACTTTAAACTACCAAGACATATATGGACACCCCATATCTGTCAAGTATTAAGTAATCATTTTTTGCCTCATATTCATCTACCCAAGGTTTTACAGTCTGAGGAAAAACGGTCTTAGACATATATCCGTATATAGTCTCCTCCCGTTTTGCAAGGTGCTGTGTGTAAATAACAGGGACAGGTTTGCTCTCGTATATGCGGCCTGTTGATGGGGTGTTAAAAGTACCCCTGGCCTCGATGAAATCCGCGCGTATCGTCCTTATCGGCTTTGTGGCTTTTTCCAGCCGTCGGATATATCAGGTTTTCGATACGCCGGTCTGACCTGTAGTGTCATCGATGTTCACAGTACCTTCGCAATCGTTGATAGGTTATCTCATATTGTTTAACTTACCACGTTGTTTAATTGTCAAATGGATTGATAAACCGTTTTGTAACGTAAAACAGCCGTAAGCGCCCAAGAATCGACATCTATTCATTCCGTGCGTACCTGACTCAAAATATCTCCTGTCCTATTCAACAGGAGAAACCCAATGCCAAGCAAATCCGCCACACAAGCACTATCCCACCAATGGCGCCAGCACATTGAGGACTGGCGTAACTCAGGATTAACCCAGCAGGCCTTTTGCCGTGATCGGAATCTGAGTTACCACAAATTTCACTATTGGCGTAAAAAGCTAGCGGATACACCGGTTGCTAAAAAAAGGCCACGCTCCTCAGCGCTGGTGCCGGTCACCTATCAAGCACCATCCCCTGACAATGGTTTATCCGTACATCTCCCCAGCGGGATCAGCCTGCGAGGTATCGCATCGGATAATCTGGCGCTGGTTAAACAGTTATTGGCGTCACTGTCATGACCCACCACTTCAGACCCTCGCCAACGATGCCCCACATCTACCTGTACCGTGATCCAGTGGACTTTCGCAAAAGCTACCGGGGGCTTGCGGCGATTGTAGAACAGGAGTTGGAACATAACCCGTTTGATGGAGGACTCTACGCCTTCATCAATCGACGCCGTGACAAGATTAAACTGCTGTTCTGGGAAGATAACGGTTTCGTGCTCTATTACAAGAGCCTGGCCGAGGAGAAATTCCGTTGGCCCAAAGCAGAAGACCAAGTGATGCCTTTAACCGGTGAGCAGATCAATTGGTTGTTGAGTGGGTATGACATCAGCCTGATGGAGGGACATAAAAAACTGCACTATGAATCGCTTTTTTAGGCGACATTCGCGCTGTGATTTGATAGGCTGTGACGTATGCAAACGGCCTCTCACACAGCGCCTATTTCCTCTCAAAACGATACCCTTGAGGTATCGGATTTGCTCAAACTCCTTGAGCAAAAAGATCAACTCATAGAGCAACAGAAACAAGCGATATCCGATAAAGAAATTGCTATTTCTGAAC
>JASFJX010000477.1:0-3970 GCA_050119385.1 Candidatus Thiodiazotropha sp.
TGGAATCCAGCATGATGCCTGCGCCCGCATCGAAGATAGAAGGGTTACCGCAACCGCGGAAATCGGTGGAGACCACCTTATCCTCGGTGTAGGCCAGCACACCGGCCAGATCCCCTGACTCGGAGGCAGCTTTCATGGCGGCGCAGATGTCCTCATAGGTAGCTTCACTATCCAGCTCGACAGTGAGGTCGACCACGGAGACGTCGGAGGTGGGCACGCGGAAGGCCATACCTGTCAGCTTGCCGTTCAACGCGGGGAGCACCTTGCCTACGGCCTTGGCGGCACCGGTGGAGGACGGGATAATGTTCTCCAGGATACCACGACCGCCGCGCCAGTCCTTCATGGAAGGTCCGTCAACGGTCTTCTGGGTGGCGGTTGCGGCATGCACGGTGGTCATCAGTCCGCGTTTGATACCCCACTTGTCATTCAGTACCTTGGCAACAGGCGCCAGACAGTTGGTGGTACAGGAGGCAGCAGAGACGATTGCCTGACCGTCATAGCTGTTATGGTTTACACCATATACGAACATCGGTGTGGCATCTTTCGATGGCGCACTCTGTACCACCTTTTTCGCACCAGCATCGATGTGCTTCTGACAGGTCTCTTCAGTAAGGAAAAAACCGGTACATTCGATGACTAGATCGGCACCGATCTCATTCCACTTCAGGTCTGCCGGATCACGCTCCGCAGTGAGACGGATAGTCTTGCCATTGACGACCATGTTGTTACCATCCACAGCAATGTCGCCCGGGAAATTACCATGCACAGAATCATACTTCAGCATGTAGGCCAGGTAATCAGGTTCCAGAAGGTCATTGATACCAACGACTTCGATACCAGGGAAATCTTTTGCAATAGCGCGAAACACCATGCGACCGATACGACCAAAACCATTGATACCTACTTTGATAGTCATTTCTGTTCTCCGTTTTATTGATATGTAGAGTTTTAATCTAAACTAAATTGCCCACCAATTGTTATCAAGCAGAAACCTCGTTGATTGCTGCCGCCACGTTTTCTGCAGTGAAGCCAAACTCTTTGAACAACTCACCCGCCGGGGCCGATTCTCCAAACCGGTTGATACCAATCACTTTGCCATTGAGGCCGACATATTTGTACCAGCCATCGGTAACGGCGGCTTCCACAGCGACACGCGCGGTTACGTTTGAAGGCAACACTGACTCTTTATAGGCGGCATCCTGTGCGTCAAAGAGTTTGGTATTGGGCATCGAGACCACCCGCACTTTCTTACCGGAATCGGCTGCACCCTGTATCGCGATACCCACTTCTGAACCCGTTGCGATGACAATAGCATCGGGAGTACCGTCACAATCACTGATCACATAGCCACCTTTGGCGATATTTGCAATCTGCTCGTCGCTACGCTCCTGGTGAGCCAAACCCTGGCGAGAGAAGATCAGTGAGGTGGGACCATCACTCTTCTCAACGGCCGCCTTCCAGGCGACTGCGGTTTCAACCCCGTCACAGGGACGCCACACATCCATGTTCGGGATCATGCGCAGGGTTGGAATCTGCTCAATCGGTTGGTGGGTAGGACCGTCTTCCCCCAGACCGATAGAGTCATGGGTGTAGACAAAGATAGAACGTAACTTCATCAGTGCCGCCATACGTAAGGCATTGCGGGCATATTCGGAGAACATCAAGAAGGTACCGCCATAGGGAATGAAGCCCCCATGCAGCGCAACACCATTCATGATTGCGGACATGCCAAACTCACGCACGCCATAGGAGAGATAGTTACCATCGGCGTTGCCTTCGCTAATCGAGCTGGAGCCAGACCAGGTGGTCAGATTTGAAGGAGTCAAGTCTGCGGACCCACCCATAAATTCCGGCAGTAGAGGACCAAAGCCGTTGAGTGCATTTTGTGATGCCTTACGGGTTGCCGGTGATTCGGCCTTTGCATTCACCTCGGCGATGAATTTTGCTGACTCCTCTGCCCAACTTTCCGGCAGCTCCCCCGCCATACGGCGTTTGAACTCAGCGGCAAGTTCATGGTGTACCTCCTCATAGGAAGCGAACGCCTCATTCCACTCACTCTCGGCGCTGGCACCTGCAGCCTTCGCGTCCCAAGCCGCATAGATTTCATCAGGTATCACAAATGGTTCATGTGACCATCCCAACTGTTCACGGGTAGCAACGATCTCATCGGCACCCAAGGGGGCGCCATGGCAGTCATGACTGCCCGCCAAATTCGGCGAGCCGAAGCCGATGGTGGTCTTGCAGCAGATCAATGATGGCTTGTGAGTATTCGACTTGGCTGCTTCAATCGCCCGGTCGATGGCATCCAAGTCGTGACCATCCACATTGCGAATGACATGCCAGCCGTAGGCCTCGAAACGGCTGGGTGTATCATCGGTGAACCAGCCTTCGGTTTCACCGTCGATACTGATGCCGTTGTCGTCCCAGAATGCAATCAGCTTACCCAGACCCAAGGTACCTGCCAGAGAGCAGGCCTCGTGGGAGATGCCCTCCATCATGCAGCCGTCACCCAGAAAAACGTAGGTCTTGTGATTAACGATCTCGTGGCCCGGCTTGTTGAATTGCGCCGCCAGGGTCTTTTCAGCCAGGGCCATCCCCACCGCGTTGCTAATACCCTGCCCCAGCGGTCCGGTGGTCGTCTCAACTCCCGGTGCATAGCCGTATTCCGGATGCCCCGGCGTTTTGGAATGTAGTTGGCGGAAGTTTTTCAGGTCATCGATACTCAGTTCATAACCGGTCAAGTGCAGTAGTGAATAGATGAGCATCGAACCATGACCGTTGGAGAGAACAAAGCGGTCGCGATCCGCCCAATCCGGATTTGCCGGATTGTGCTTCATGTGGTTATTCCACAGCACCTCTGCGATATCGGCCATGCCCATGGGCGCACCCGGATGACCTGAATTGGCTTTCTGTACGGCATCCATACTCAGGGCACGTATGGCGTTGGCGAGTTCTCTTCGTGAGGACATTTACCCCTCCTGATTAATATCTGTATCTGTCGGACAAAAGTTATTGTGTGGTAACCCACTGAATTCTTAATTAATAAACCCCTTGTTCAACATCCGTGCGCATTGATTTATTACAGCATCTCGGGATGTTGGTCTCTATTGCACAACCGATGTCCGGATGGACAAAAGGTCAGCTATTCTGACCCAAGCCACCCACCTGGGCAAAGCAGCTGCCTTTACAGGGCAATAAGCTGGCTTGATGAAAAAACCTAATATCCTAATAAATCATTTAGTTTCAAGCAGTTGGTTCTTGTCTCCATTTGATGGAACAACCCATACTGGGTATTTGCTCCTGGGGTCCATTGCCGGTCTCCGCCACCAATTTCATGGCTTCAAAAAGATCGCGTCTCACATCGATTGAAGCAGTCTCTTTGCGACTTTCATCCAATCGACCGCGGTACTGCAGCTCCAGTGCAGCATTGTAACCAAAGAAATCGGGGGTACAGATGGCCCCATAGGCCTTGGCAACGTTCTGGGTCTCATCGTACAGGTAGGGAAAGGGATAGCCCATTTTTTCGGCGACCCGCTTCATATTATCGAATGAGTCTTCCTCATACTCGGCGGGATCATTCGACATAATCGCCACAGAATTGATGCCTAGTTGAGCTAACTCTTTGGTATCCCTAACAATACGCTGCTGTACAGCCTTGACATACGGGCAGTGATTACAAATGAACATCACTAATAAACCATGTTCACCGGCACACTGTTGCAGTGACCAATCCCGTCCATCAACGCCTGGAAGGAGAAAATCCGGGGCAGGTGCACCAAAGTCACAAATTGGGGTTTCTAGAGAAACCATCATTAATCCCTTTAATAATTTGAATTGGTTATAGGGTGGGGCATTATGCAAAAAGCAGATCAATGTGTAAAATCCGGATTTCTCCAACAGCAGGCGCAAACCAGTTGTCACTGTAAATACCGGTGTCATTGGATGCCGAAAAACACCTAAACATTCACCG
>JASFJX010000478.1:0-3968 GCA_050119385.1 Candidatus Thiodiazotropha sp.
CTATCTCCAGCTGCAACTTGCCAGCTTCGATTTTGGCGATTTCCAGCACATCGTTGATCAGGGCAAGAAGGTGTTCACCACTACGGTTGATGATTTCCACATATTCCCGCTGACTGACCGACAATTCTGTATCACGACCAATAAGCGCAGAAAAGCCAAGAATAGCATTTAATGGCGTACGTAATTCATGGCTCATATTTGCCAGGAAAACGCTTTTAGCCTTATTTGCCGCCTCAGCAGAATCACGGGCAAGTATCAGTTCATGAGTGCGCTGCAATACTGTATGTTCCAGTTCATCTTTGTGATGCTCGAGTTGCTTTTCAAATTTTTTACGTTCGGTAAGATCATAAGCGAGACCCACGAAGCCCATCACTTGATCCGCATCATCCCTCAAGGCAGATACCGTTAGTAGTACCGGCACGCGCCTTCCATCCTTACAAATGAATGTCCACTCATTTTCCTCGATAAGATTTCGCTTTGGACGAGCCACAAAAACGTCAAAACCCGGTTCTATCTTTTCACCAAGCTCTTCAGAGAGGCGTTGCGCATGTTGCTTCACCTCTTCGGCATCGTGCCAAAGCGCTGGCGAGTGCCTACCAATCACCTGGTCAGCCGGGTAACCCAACATCTTCTCAGCAGCCGGATTATAGGTGGTGACCAGGCCTTGCGGTGTAGCGGAGATAATCACATAGGCCGCATTGTTTAAAATCGCACGCTGAAGTGCCGAGATTTGTCGCAGATTCTCATCCCGCTCTTGAAGCGCTTCCATCATGGCATTGAAACTGCGAGCCAGTCTAGCAATCTCGTCGCTGCCCGATGCAGACGCACGATACTCAAAGTCGCCTCTTTCGCGAACCAGTTCTGTCGCTTTGGTCAACGATGTTATAGGTCGCACGATGGTTCGCTGCAGAACAATCATCTGGCCATAGGTTGCAGTCACCAAAACCAACATACCGGCAGCGACCAGCCATAGCACTTGATAGGCCTCTCTGTTCAACCTATCTTTACTCATGCCAAGCCGTAGCTGCCCACCATTGGGCAGGGCCTGCACTAAAGTAATCTTCTCATCGTCCATATAGACACCATCCTGCACAACCGTCCATGATTCAGGAAGGGCTATGCTCATGGTGCCAAAACTGGCCAGTAGTGTTTTGTCATCCAGTAGGATTTCCGCCCTTAGTATGTAGGGATTGCGCTCGAGGGTATTGAGGATCTCCAGGGCACGCACGGGATCCGCAAATGCCACGGCCGCCTCGGTACCGACAGCGATCATCTGTGCATAGGGTTCCATGATCTGCCGTGCGCGCCGCTCAAGTGTGTAGTGATGAAGCACTATCGCGCCGATAACGACCAGAATAAATGCCAGCAATGCCGCACCCCAGAGTACCAGGGAGAGTCGGTTCTGTAGGTTTCCACGCATGTTTGTTGTTTATCTCATATCATGGATAATTCCATTATCAGAATAACCTTGAGAACCCCACTTTTTGGGCCCTATTTCCCTAGAAAACCCTCTTCCTTATATCTTATTAACCCTATGACAATCCTTTGTTTTTTAAACACTTCGAATTCACCCAATAATAAAGCAGGTAGCCAGCGGAATGGTTATTCCCCAGTTGCAACCATGGATACTCAAGAACATAACCGGCTATCACTATTAAGCTGACCACACCAGGTCGACCGATAAGTCTCTCATTGAAACGAAAAGCAATAGAAAAAAGAGCGCGTCGCAGGTTATATTTATATAAGAGTATTACACAAAATCCGAGGAAACTCTGAGCAAAACCATACCTGATAAGGCCTGTTTCGGTCCTGATAAGGATAACCGCTCAACAGGGGCAGCATGAGGCCTCCTTGATCAGCAGCAGCATTTCACACTACCCTATCAGAACATCATCGGCATCGCCGCAGGTTACAGTATTGACTAGATATATCCAATAGAATTCAGTGGCTAATCATCAGACACATCAATCTAATTTGTTGAAATATCAGTAACAAACGGACAATCCATTGAATCATCAGCCAAGAAAAAGATTCGGCCAAAACTTCCTTCATGATCCCGGCATTATTCGACGTATCATCCAGGTCATAGATCCACAGCGAGGTGACAACCTGGTCGAAATCGGTCCTGGACAAGGCGCCATCACCACTGAACTACTGCCCCTGGTCGGGCAGATGCACACCATTGAACTCGACCGGGACCTTGTAGCCCCGCTGGCGCGACGTTGTGCATCACTGGGTAAATTACAGATCCATAACAGGGACGCCTTGAAGTTTGATTTCACTCAACTGGCAAAAGTGGGCTACCCACTCAGGGTGGTAGGTAATTTGCCCTACAACATCTCTACGCCACTGTTGTTCCACCTCCTGGATCAATCCGAGCGGATCCGCGATATGCATTTTATGCTACAGAAAGAGGTCGTGGATCGTATGGCTGCGCAACCGGGAGGCAAAACCTACGGCCGACTAAGCGTGATGCTACAGGCCAGGGCAGAGGTCACTTCGCTGTTCAACATCGGCCCAGGGGCCTTCAATCCGCCACCTAAGGTCGAATCTGCCTTTGTACGCCTGCTACCGTTAACCCCCCTCCCCTATCAAATTGATGATTGGGGCCTATTTAGCAGGCTGGTCAATCAAGCCTTCTCCCAACGACGCAAGACCTTGCGTAATAGCCTGAGAAAAATCGTAACAGCCGACACCATTGCAGCAGCCGGCATCGATCCCGGCCACCGGGCAGAGCAACTTTCCGTGGCCGAGTTCGCCAATCTGGCGAATCTTGCCTTCAGCATCACCACTGAACTATAGGATAGATCACTAACCTTAGCCAGCAATTTACATTTGTCTATACTCTTGGAATGACGAGTTATCATAAGATGAATGAATACACGGAAGTAGCATGAATCTAACCACATTAATCATTGAGGCCTTAGGCAACCACATAGAGGAGACCTATCTCACCCTCTATGGCCCACAGGAGCCGCTATATCCCAAGGCGCTCAATTACGCTGCGCGTATGATCCTGGAATTGATAGCGAACAGTGACGCCCTGTATCACGATATCCACCATACAGTTCAGGTCACGCTGGTCGGTGAGGCTATCCTGCGGGGACGCCACATGGTCAAACGGCTCACCCCCGACGGCTGGCTCCACTTCATGGGTGCCTGCCTCCTGCATGACATCGGTTATGTACGCGGAGTCTGCCCCGGTGATACTGAAACAGAGTTTGTCATCGACGCTGAAGGAAACCGCATTACCCCGCCGCGTGGCGCCTCGGATGCCTTCCTGACACCCTATCATGTCGATCGTGGCATCCTCTTCGCGAAGAGCCGGGCTAAAGAAGTACCCTATATCGACACCGATCGCCTGGCTCGCGCCATTGAATTGACAAGATTTCCCGTTCCTGACTCAGCAGATCATCAAGAAACCGATACCGAGGCCGGGCTGGTGCGAGCCGCTGATCTTATCGGCCAACTTGGTGACCCCGATCACATGCGCCGATTGACAGGGTTATACCACGAACTTGTCGAGACCGGGACAGCCAGGCGCCTAGGCTTCAGCAACGCCGCCGATCTTGCGGAGGACTATCCTGTTTTTTTCTGGAACAAGGCACAGCCCTATTTGAAAGACGCCCTGCGTTACCTTCAGCTGACCCAGGAAGGTAAGCAGTGGATAGCCAACATTCACTCGCATGTATTCGCTGTAGAACACAATCAGTTTTACCTTGGGCCATTCACCGGGAACAAAACAACTTAACCCGGATCGTCTTTCAGATGCGGATATGCGTATGATTTGTCTTTACATACTTTTACAGTCTTTGACCGCAACTAACTATCACATTAAGCATAATAATAGCATTCAGACACCTAAGACATAATAACCCCAATCACTTAGGCAAGTACTGAATTTCCTATTATATTAACCCAGAACCTACCTATTAAGTCGCCGGGTTAATAACCATCTTAGTATTAAG
>JASFJX010000479.1:0-3963 GCA_050119385.1 Candidatus Thiodiazotropha sp.
GTGGGGTATGTCGAGATCGATCCTGGCTGTTCCATCCTTGTTGACAGGCACCGGCGCCGATTGCAGTGACAGGATACGCACATCGCTCTTCGGCTTCTCACCGCCCCGTGACAGTTCGGCCTCTGACTCCTTAAAGCCGCCACCGAAGCGGTACTGGCTATAGTCAAATCCCGCATTTTCGATTATCTGGCCATAGACATCATAGTAGTTGGCCTCATAACGGCGTGCACCGTAGAGGTAACCAACCGGATCTGGCGTCTTGTAGCGGGTGATGTTCAACACACCCACATCGACAGCGGCCAGTGTGACATAGGTATTGTCGGCGATCCTACCCGAGCTGCTGTCGAGTTTGATCTGGGCTGTAATACGCTGCTCCGGCGCAATCTTTTCCGGCACATCGATGGTCACATCAAACGCCGCATCGGCTCGACGCAACGGCAGGTTGATAAAGCCGAAGGCCCGTTTCGGCGCAACGCTGTGCTGCATGTCTCCCGGACTCAGAATCGTGGCCGTGACATAGATGTCGTGGCGGGACCAGTCGTCCATGATCGGAATATCGATCGTCAGCTTCTTCGCCTCAACATCCCGTTGCGCCACCCAAAGCACCTCGTCGTTGTTCTCCACCGTGATGGTGGCGAGGCCGGCAGTGGCGGGTGATAGCAGCAGATGCGCCGTTTCACCCGCGCGGTAGCGCGCTTCGCGGAAACTCATGCTGACCTGATCGGGCTTCAGGGCACTGCCTTGCGCACTGTTACCCCACCAGTACCAACGAGTGCGGAAGCGGTAGCTGCTGAGCGCCCGGCCGCCATCGTCGCGCACTTCCAGACGGTAGTTTCCCCATTTGACCGGCACACTGATCGATAGGGGTTTATCGGCGATAAAGTTCAGCTTGCCGGAGAAGCTCTCATACTCCATCGGGTCGTGGTGCCAGCGCCAACCGCCACTGTCGCTATAGGTCCAGTAGTAGTTGCGGTCTTCGCGTATCACCACATAGTGGTAGTTGCCCGATAGGGACTTGCCCCGGTTGTCGGTCAATACCAGTTTGAAACCGGCATTGCTGTCGTTGTCGGCGCGCTCGTCGAATTGAGGCTCGATGCCAACCAGCTTCGCCCGCGTCATCCGCGTGGCACTGAAACTGCGGGTGACCGGACGACCACCACTCTCATAGAGACTGGCCGTTGCAGTGAGGGCTAGCGGAGATTTGATACCCTTCCAGTTGTCCAGGTCGATCTTCCACTCTGCCTTACCCTCCGCTCCCAGATCGATTTTCGCCAGCGATATACGCGATTGAGGTATCTCTTCATTATCGATACCAAAGCTGTAGCTTCTCCACTGATCGAAGGGATGTCGATCCACTTCGGCCAATAGATAACCGTCGACAGTGTTGCCGGAAGCGGGTGCGCCATAGAGGTATCTGCCACTCACCGGAATCGTCAATTGACTTGGATTGTAAAAGTGGCGACGGCGTGTCGGGTCTCCGTCATAAAGTGATAATTCCATGCGTTCAGGCAAAAACTCTTCCACAGAGAAATGATACTCCGCCAATACCTCGGCATTGCCGGGATTTCTATAGGTCAGGTGCCAATTACCCGCCTTGGCCGATTCGGGCAGTTGATAGCTGAAGTAGTAGCTGCCGTTCTCGTCACGGTTCAGTGTGGTATTGACCAGCTTGCCGCCGGTTGCACTGTAGAGCGTGGCTTTAAGCGGCGAATCTCGCAGTTGACGGGCATCCTGGTCGCGCAATATGGCGTAGGTCTCGAACTGTTCGCCGGGTCGGTAGAGATCACGCGGTCCCCAGGCAAACAGCTGTATCTCCTGGTGCCGTTTAGTCGCATTGCTGATGCCGGAAAGGTCGAGGGGCTTGACAAGTCGGAGAATCGTGTAGTTCTCACCTCTGCGCGCTATCAGGGTATCGACACCTTTGAACCAGTTTTTGAAACTGGAGATACCCTTCTTATCGGTGTTTTTTCTCGCCTTGAGTTCATTTCCCTGATAGAGGGAGATCTCCACGTCCTCAAGCGGTTGACCCGATGAGATGGCATTGCTGAATATGTGCATGGCTTTTACCGTGCGGCGCACCTGAATGCCGATATCGCTGACGGTAAAGAAATTGGTATCGTAACTATTCTCGTAATGCCCGGGTATACGCAGTACAGCCAGATAGGCGCCATCTTTTGTCAGCGCGGGAATGTTGCTGAGATCCAGATTGGTGGTGGTACGCTGGTTGCGCTGGTGTTTAATCGGAAAGCGTGCGCTGTATACCAACCGATTCTTCTCGCTAAAGGATTTCAGCCGATAGTAGTTGCGACGCTGGTTGTTGTTTAGATGAGCCCAGCGCGGAAGCTCTTCGACTGCTATGTGGAAGAAATCTACATCCACTTCATCCAGGTTCAGCGTGACAACCGGCAAAGCCCTCTTCATCAGGCTGCTCATGACCTGTCCGTTTCCGGCAAATGAGGCACTCGGTTCACTCCGGCGACTGGTCATACTGAATTCCCGGTTAGCTGAGTGGCTATTGCCATTGATACCTTTAAGGCCCGGTTTAACCCTGACGGTATATTTTGAGGATGGCTCAATAAAGGGATAGACCGCGAGGAAGCCATCTTCATTGATCAGCCAGTTCGATGGGGAGAGCACTTCACCCTCCTTGGTTATCCCGAGATAGCGACGAAAATTCCCATTGCGGTCCACAGGCATATTGAAGCGAATGACAATCGCGGCGCCATTGTCATAAGTCTGTTCCAATACAGATTGGACCTCTACATCCTTGCCGGCGTAAAAGAGCTTTTGATACTGGCGGTTCAACTCCTCAATACGCTGCTCATAGCTTCTGATCAAACAGGCGTTGTCGGTACAGCGGTCGCGCATTCCAAGCCATGACGTTTGTGATTCCCGAAGTCTCTCATGCTCATCTTCCGAGACCATTGAAAGTGTGTTGCGATAGAGCAACGACTGCTTGTTGTCGAGTTCGGAGACTGTGCTGTCACTACATATTGTACGCTCCACCGGGGTTAAGGCTGCTGTGCAGTCAAAACCGGCCGCCAGCAAATCCAATCGCCAGAATAACAACAACACAAAAAACGCTGAAAAGAGTTTTTTTTCAAATTTTCCATACCGAACGAGAGACTGTTTCATAGGTAAACATCTATACAATTGTTATGACCCGAATCATCTTCGGGATTCTGAATGAGGGTTTTCAGGGTTAGGCATAGTAATCTTTCCGATCGCCAATTGAGTCATGGCAAGCAGGCAATTACTGTTGGTAACCTAATCACATGATTACATTACAATGTGGCGAAATAGTGGCAGCTTAAAGGCATATCAAAGCCAATTACATCTGGGCGATTTAAGCGACGATTTAAGCGATTTAAGCGGACGATTTAAGCGGACACCCATCGCAACAGACATATCGATTGAGTTCATCATATTCCCGGAAACTCTTCAGGGTTAAGTGGTGTAATCCCTTAACCGATACAACAAAGACAATCGACAATGACTGAATATTCAAGGTACAAGGATTGAGTAGAATGAAAATCAACCATCCCGTAACGAACAGAGAGAGGCATGTCAGTGAGCAGCACAATATCCTCTCCACTACAAACCTTAAAGGCGCCATTACTTATATAAATCCTGACTTCATCGAAATCAGCGGATTTACCGAGGAGGAGCTGTGCGATAAGAACCACAACATTGTTCGTCATCCCGACATGCCGCCAGCGGCCTTCGAGAGTCTCTGGAACTCTGTGAAAGCGGGGAAACCCTGGATGGGCCTGGTGAAGAATCGCTGCAAGAACGGAGACCACTACTGGATCGACGCCTTTGTGATACCGATAGAGAAAGACGGCGTCAAATTCGAGTACCAGTCAGTGCGCACCAAGGCGAAACGAAAATGGGTCGAACGTGCCGAACCGATCTACAAGCGCCTCCTGGAGGGCAAGGGCTTCGAGCCTGGTCTGCCAGGGC
>JASFJX010000480.1:0-3961 GCA_050119385.1 Candidatus Thiodiazotropha sp.
GTTGCTGGACAGTGTCATTTAAAAGGAGTAGTAAACACGATGAATGAAAGCAAAATACCCAGAAATACTACCAGTCCGTCTAGGCAACCAGCGGAAAAGGATGGGGTGAAGCTCGATGTTATGCAATTCCCTGATGAGATGGCAACCTTTTCTATGCCGGAAATCCCGGATACGGATAAAGTGCGGGACCTCGATTGCGGGATGTTGGCATTGACTGAGTTGGATGGGGTGTTGCAACGTCAGGCCAAAGTGAGGGATATCAAGCCCGAGATCGTCGATATTACACACCTGGACAGGGAGAACCGTTGGCTGGTGGATCAGGTGCTCGGTGAGGGTGAGGTGAGTATGGTTTACCTGGGAGTCGATATAAACGCCAGAATACAGGAATCGGTGATGGCGGGTGTCTGGCGCATCAGATATTTCAATAAACAGGATAAGACGACCTCAGATATGATCGAGGTGGCGCAGGTACCCAGGTTGTGCCGACGAAACGTCTTCAGTAGCGCGTCGCATCGTGTCGATACCCAACTCAAGTCCCTACCCGAGGGGGTATTGAATGCTCCCCCACTGCTTGCGGAAATTAATGAAAAAGTCGCCGAGTACCGACCCGGTAGTGAGAGTCATGTGATTAATCTTAACCTGTTACCACAGACGGAACAGGATCTGGCTTTTCTCGTAGAACGTTTGGGAGAAGGGGCGCTCACTGTACTCTCTCGAGGTTATGGTAACTACCGAATCACCAGCACTGCGGTGCAAAACGTTTGGTGGGTACAATATTTCAACTCGCAAGATAAAAAAATTCTCAATACCTTGGAGATAGGTGATGTGCCGGCAATCGCTGCGGCTGCCAACGAAGATATCCAGGAGAGTGCCCGGCGTTTGAATGAAATCATGGAGACCTACCGCTGAGCGATGTCTTGTTTGCTGGTTCCTATCTTACCAAATACTACCCGGAACACTCTTTTCTCATTTGCCGTCACCCTGGCGCTGTTTGAATTGTTACGGCAATTGGAAACAGAACAGTGAACATCGAGGGTGAAATAGTCATTGAACTCTATCGCCAACAAGGATTGATAGAAAGTGCCGTCATCCGTTCGAGCCGTCCATTGCAGTTGCCCCATCTATTCCAGGGGAAAACGGTGGAAGAACTGCTAAACATGATACCCTTGCTCTACAGTGTCTGCGCCACGGCACAGGCGTCTGCGGCGGTTCAGGCCTGTCGTCAGGCCATGAGCATTAACGGGAATGCCCAGGTGGAGTTGGCCGAAGGGATGCTTGTCACAGTAGAGACAGCCAGGGAGCATCTGTGGCGTGTTCTCATAGATTGGTCCAATTTTGCCAATACGGCAGTCGACCGACCCTTGGTCGCATCACTCACTAATCTGTTACCAGGGGCAAAGCATGCGTGCTTCAATGAAAACGATCTGTTTACCCTTAAGCCAAAGCTGGTGGTGGATCAAGAAAGGTTCTCCTCTGTGATTGAACGGATAGCGAGATCAACTGAGGATGCAATCTTTTCGTTACCGCCTGCAGATTGGTATGAATACTCCTCTATTGATGCTTTTGAGGCTTGGCTCGACGAGACATCAACGCCGACATCAATACTGTTGCGACGCATAAGGGATCAGCAGTCGGCTCAATTGGCAGATGTCGGCCCCTGCCCTTTACCCGCAATCGATCCACAGGCAATGGGTCAACGCCTGAGCCAGGATGATGCCGGTCGCTTTATCATGGCCCCCGATTGGAAAGGTGCTGTCTATGAGACGTCACCATTGACCCGAATGGTCTCACACCCACTGTTGCAAGAGCTTGGCAAAAGGTATGGCTTTGGATTGTTGACGCGGCTAGTGGCGAGGTTGTTGGAGTTGGCTTCAATTCCGGCAAAATTGCAGCAGCAGTTGCAGGCATTGATCCAGAGTCGTTTTGGTATCGAGAGTATGTCGTCCAGTTCGGTGGCGGATGAGGGGTTGGGGCAGGTGGAGGCGGCGCGGGGGCGGTTGGTACATCGTGTGGTTGTGCGCAGGGGCGTGATTGTCGGCTACCAGATTTTGGCGCCCACGGAGTGGAATTTTCATCCCCAGGGGGTGGTGGCCAGAGGCTTGATGACTCTACCGGCTCAGGAGATCGGTACATTGAAACAGTATGCCGACCTTTTTATCAATGCTGTCGATCCCTGTGTGGGATATCGGCTTGAGATATTCTGATGCATGAGATGTCCCTGTGCGAGAGTATACTGCAGGTGTTGCGGGAGCAAGCTATCAGTCAGGGATATAGCCGGGTCAAGCGGGTCTGGTTGGAGATCGGGGCGCTGTCGGGGGTAGAGCCCGAAGCGATGCGTTTCAGTTTCGATGCAGTGATGAAGGGTAGCCTTGCCGACAATGCACAACTGGAGATCATCCATCTGCCTGGAGTAGCCTGGTGCATGCAGTGCAGTAAACCTGTCCAGGTAGCCGCACGCTACGAGCCCTGTCCTGATTGCGGTAGCTATCAGTTACAGATGACAGGTGGCGACGAGATGCGGGTCAAGGAGCTGGAAGTTGAATAACTGAAAGCAAAAAAAAATCAAAACTAAACATTGGAGGCATTGTTATGTGTACGGTTTGCGGTTGTGGGGAAGGTGAGACAGAGATCGAGGGCCGGGATCATCAACACGACCATCACCATCATTATCGTCATCAAGGAGGGCATACTCATAGCCATGATTATGGTCAGGGGCCGGCCCATGCCCATGCACCAGGGCTTTCGCAGTCTAAAATGGTACAGATCGAGCAGGACATTCTCAGTAAGAACAATCAGTATGCTGCTGCTAATAGGCACTTTTTTAAGCAACAGGGTATATTGAGTCTCAATCTGGTCTCCAGTCCGGGATCGGGTAAGACAACCCTCTTAACCCACACAATCAACGATCTGCGGGCAGAGTATGCAATCAGTGTCATCGAGGGGGATCAGCAAACCGCCAACGATGCACAACGCATACGCGCCACCGGTGTGAGGGCCTTGCAGATCAATACCGGGAAGGGGTGTCACTTGGATGGCCACATGGTTGGTCATGCCCTGGATACATTAAAACCGGAACAAGGGAGTCTATTGTTTATCGAGAATGTAGGTAACCTGGTCTGTCCCGCCGCCTTTGATCTGGGTGAGGCGCACAAGGTGGCGATTCTCTCCGTGACCGAGGGTGAGGATAAGCCGATTAAGTACCCAGATATGTTTCATGCTGCTGACCTGATATTGTTGAACAAGATCGATCTGCTGCCCTATCTCGATTTCGATGTGCAACGATGTATCGAATATGCCCAGCAGGTCAATCCAAATATCAAGGTGTTGCAGGTTTCCGCTAAGACCGGCGAGGGGATGCAGGCTTGGTATCGATGGATTACCTCGGCCAGGAGGGTATCATGAGCACGCTGCCCACTGTCCTGCTCGTCGATGATGAGTTACGCAGCCTGGAGACATTGCAACGAATCCTGGAAGACGAATTCGATGTGAAGGTGGCGGAGAATGTTTCCGAGGCGCGAAAGATCCTCGAAACCGATTGGGTACAGATCATCCTCTGTGACCAGCGTATGCCTGAGATCACTGGGGTCGAGTTTCTCAAGCAGGTGCGGGAGCAGTGGCCAGAGGTGATTCGAATGATTATCTCAGGCTATACCGACTCTGAAGATATTATCAGTGCCATCAATGAGGCGGGTATCTACCAGTTCGTAACCAAGCCTTGGCATCCAGACAGCCTGGTCCTGTTATTGAAGAATGCAGCCCAACTCTTCGAGCTGCAGCGCAAGAACGAGATCCTCTCGGTGGAGTTGAAGATGTCACCAAGCCGTCTGCAATCCACCATGAACCAAAAACGTAGACGTCTACGGGACGATTATTGCTGTGATGATCAAATCGTGCGCAGTCCCCAGAGTAGTATGAACCAAGTGTGTGAAAAGATCCGCAGGGTCTCGCCCTATGATGTCTC
>JASFJX010000481.1:0-3956 GCA_050119385.1 Candidatus Thiodiazotropha sp.
CGCCAATTGTATTAATAAGGCCCGACACAGCGACAACACATGCACCTGTCCCGCAAAACAATCCCTTAGGATCTGTTCCTGTCAATGGATTCCCCGCAACATAGGCGTAAGTGTTGATCCCGCCCGCTAGGCCTATAGGATCACTTTGAAGATACCTTCCGGTAGTGGGATCGTAGTCCCGGAAGTAGTTGTAATAGTTATTCGTTTCTTCGTCGTAATACTGCCCGGGAAATCCCAACGGCATCTCAACCTGTCCCACCGTTACCGTCCGCTCCCCAAACGGCTTGCGCACCGCATCCCATACCAGATTCTGATCGCTATCTGTGGCTTTTACAACCGCACCCAAATGATCGGTGTGTAAATAGACGACCTGATCTAATGTATCTGGTGCCTCGTACACCCGCACATTGCTGAAACGACTCTCTGCTGTGGGGTTGTCTACATCATGATCGTTAATGAATGTGAGCCACTCCATTGTACCCGTAAAGTATTGACCCACCGGGATCACCAGATGCATTTGGCCGCTTACAGTATAGCGCCCCACATCCCGTATTGCCCAGTTCTGAGTGCCGTATAGATTGAAGCTCCATGCGGGGCTGATGTTGTTGTTTGTATCGAATCCTATGCCGTGTATCTCGCCTTCGGCGCTGCTCTCGAAGTCTAATTCCAAGACTGTATCCGGTGTTACGGTGTAAGAAAATGCGATTTTTTTCCAAGTATTGCCGGTTAGTGTAAGCGTGTTCTCCTGTGCGTCCGCGGTTCCACTGATATCTTGATTGGCACCGCCATAACTGAGGATATCGGTCCGATCAAAATCTATTGGTCCCGGCTCGTTTGAGGGCTGTACTAAAGCTAGTGACTGCCCGGCCAGGTAGACATACTCTCGGATTGCTTGGCCGTCTTGGCCGTACTCCCCTAGCAGCTCGCCGCTTGCGCCATAGCGGAACCTTGTGGTGATTCCGTTGACGGTTTTGCTGATACGCTCGCCCTTGCCGTTGTAGGCGTAGCTGGCGGTGGTTTCGTCGTTGCTGAAGCCGACCAGCCGGTTGCTGTCGTCGTAGATATACTCGCCGATGAGGCTCTGAATCGTATTGCCTGTCTCATCGTAGAGACGCTCATCGGTAACGCTGCCGAGGATTTGCTCCAGCCGATGACTCCCTGTTTCATAGCTATAGGTCTCAGTGCTATCGTTCTCGCTCATCGAGAGGCGATTGCCGGTGGCATCATAGTCGTAGCCGAGGCTGCCGTAGCTGCCAAGGGCCTCGGTGAGCCGGTCGAGGTCGTCGTAATCGAACTGTTGGTCACGCCCGGTGTCGAGCAGGTCTTGCCAGTCGGAGAGGTTGCCCACCGGGTCGTGAGCATAGCTGCTCTCCAGGATGCCGGGGATGGTTTGAGCAACGAGGCGGTAGTCTTGGTCGAAGCTGCGGCTCAGGCTGAGGCCGTTGCCGTAGTCGAAGGACTGGAGGGGACCAAAGGGCAGGCTTTGCAGGTTGCTGACCAGGGGCAGGGTGGTGCCGTCGCGCTTCTCCAGGGTGAGGCCGGTCAATTGTCCGTTGGCATCGTAACTGTAGTGGACGCTGTTACCCGAGGGATAGGTGAGACTTGCCAGACGGCCGTGGCTGTCGTAGGCGTAGCTGAAGGTGGTGACGATGTCATCGCTGCTGGTGCAGGTCTGGCTAAGTAGGTCGCCGTAAGCGTTGTAGGTGTACGATGTCGTGCCGTTGGCGTCACTGATGCCGCTAAGCCGGCCGATACCATAGGCGCCTTGGTCATAGGTGTAGATGACATCGAGGCTGCTGTCGGGGTAGCTGACCTGGGTGAGGCGGTTGAGCTCATCGTAGTGGTAGTTGACGGTGATCTCTCTTGCGTCGGTCTGGCTGAGACGGTTGCCCGCCTCGTCGTAGGTATAAGTCGTGGTACCAGTGTCGGGGCTGGTCTGACTGGTCAGGTTGCCGAGGCCGTCATATTGATAGGTGGTGACCAGCCCGTTGGGATCGATGACGCTGGTGAGGTTGTCTTGGGCATCGTAGGCATATTCGGTCAGCCCATCAAGGGCATCGGTCTTTTCATCAAGGCGGTCCAACGCGTCATAGGCCTGTTTGCTGAGATTGAGGTTGGCGTCAATGGTTTGGGTGAGGTTGCCGTTGGCATCGTAGTCGTATTCGGTTTTGTTGTCATTGCTGTCGAAAAGCTCATGCACCTGGCCCAGTTCATCGTAGATTTGCCGTTGTTTGCGGGTCAGGGTGCCGTTGGGATCGCTGACCTCTTCGCTTAGGCGGTTGCCCATGGCGTCGAGCTTGTAGTCGATGCGGTTGCCCTGGCTGTCTTCGATGCCGACGAGGCGATGGGCGGGGTCGTAGTCGTAGCTGATAAAACTGTCGTCTGGCCGTGTAACCCGGGTGAGGTTTCCCGCAGGGTCATAGCTGTATATGGTGGTGCGGGTGGTAGTGCCGTCGCTGAGGCTTTGCTGAGTGAGGCGGCCCCGAGGATCATATTGCAGGCTGGTCGTGAGACCATTGGGATCGACAATGGTCTGGGGACGGCCGGCGGCGTCGTGTTCAGTGACCAGGGTGACCTGCTCCAAGGCGTTGGTGATGCTGGTGTGGTTGCCGTTATCATCATAGCCGTAGGTAGTGATGTCGCTGACATCGACTCTGGGGCCGTCAATGGTTTCCACTTGGCCCATGGCGTTGTAGGCATAGCTTGTGGTGCGATCAGCCTGTGCGAACTCCGCTAGGGCGAACGTCAAACTCAAGGTTAAAGCGGTGAATGCGGCAATCCCTTTCCCTGTATTTTTCATTATTCAATCCCTTTTCTATATCCAGAAAGCCGGTGATGAGGTGTTACTCAGAAGCCGGTGTATTGTTAGGCGTTATTGTGCGCTCTAGCAAAATACCTTGGTCATTGTAGCGATAATTAATAATCTGACGGGGCTCGATCACCCGCACCGGTTGGTCAAAGTCCATGTGCCATTCAGTGGTCACCTTTCTAGCCTCCGGTGTGCCCACTGCCTCATATCGCACCAACTCACGGCCTTTCGCATCTCGGTTATAGTTGGTAATGGTGCCTTTCCAGTCGGTCTTGCTTATCAGAAAACCGTTGTCATCATATCTATAGAACCTGTTGGTGCCATCGCAGGACTGTGTAGGGTGTCCTTCGATCTCAACCACTTGACGTACTCCATGGATTGTCTCGAAATGATATGTTGTCTGCTTACCCAATGGGTTCGTGACAGTCGTGGTTCCATTGTCGTTGTAAGTCAATATAGTACGGTCAGCACCTTCTGCATGCTCGGAACTGATCGCACGACCTTGCTCGTCATAACTCCAGGTGGCAAATCTAACGTCATTCTCGTCGATAATACCAGTAAGTGCCTTTGGGTGATCGGGGTTGTCATAGATATATTCGCGTTTGGTACTTTGTCCCACACTAGGAGAATAAATAACCTTAGATATTAGCTTGTTTGTATACTCATATCGGATGGTATTTCCATTTGGCTCCGAAACTTCTGATACCATACCATCAGAATTATAAGTAAACACAAGTCTTCTTCCATACTCATCTTCAACTCGATCAATATGACTAGTACCGTTGACTATCGAAATCGCAGGTTGTGTCTCCTTATAGATAACATGCTCAGTGATATGATTATTTGAAAGTGATAACAAGCGACCCTTTCCGTCATATGTTTCTGTGATGTTTTTGGGTAGTTTCAATATCCATCCGGTATCTGTCTTCGTAACTGAATGATTTAACTCAGACTTATTTAACTCATATCTATCAGAAGTTTTGTTATGTTCCAAGGCAAGCAGTTTGCCATCATCTCTTATCAATATGACCCTATTGTTATCAGCCGTAAGCAACAAAGCTCTATCGTATTTCCCTCTCCAGTTTGAACCAAAACTACCAGGAAACGTAAAAAGGCTGTTGTAATGTCTGACGAGTTTCAATGAACC
>JASFJX010000482.1:0-3952 GCA_050119385.1 Candidatus Thiodiazotropha sp.
TACCTTTGACATGCCCTATGAGCTCTGCATACCACGTATAAATTCGTCAGATTGTTTAATCGACTTATTCATCCGGTTGATCAGAGTATTGATGTCGGCCTTGAGGTTGCTGAATTCACCACGCAGGGAGCCGATCGCCTGGGCATTGAGGTTATGCTTCAGAAATAGAACATTATCCCGGAATGTGTTGAGCACCGGCCGCATACTGCTCTCGGCCTTTTTCATTGAACTGAGCATGCTTTTGTAGCGCTGTTTGGTCTGTTTGAGCTTCTTGGCGCTGGTTGCTTTCAGGCTTTTGTTTTCATACAACTTTAATTCCTCCTGCCACTCTTCAAACAGGTCTTCAGCTACCGACTCCACCTTATTGATGCGTTCCGTAACCTCTTCCGCTGCGGCTTCACTGGCTTCAAATTCATGATTGAGGCTGTCGTAAGCCCGCTTCAGATCACTCTCCTCCAGGTTGATGACAGATGCGAACTGGTCCAGTGCCGATTGGAACTGCTCTTGCGCCTCAGCTTGGGCGTCGCGCGCGGATTCCACTCGGTCGACCATGATGTCACGCTTATGAATGCCTACCTTCTCCATGGTGTCGTAGTAGACACTCGAACAGCCGGAAATAAACACTATCAGGGCAAACAATGTATAAAGGCGTATTGAGAGCATGTGAACAATTCCCCGCATAATCTGTTAGTTTATTCAATTTTGCCATAGAGTGAACCGCGATTGCGATCTTTGGGTCTCTCAACATTTATTGCCGATTGCTCCCTGGTGAATCTCTGAATTTATAAAAGGGTCCTAAATAGATTGGCAGTGATGAGTGGACTCAGGTTTTTCATGGTTGTAATAAGGCGTATGCGATTACAGGTGAACAGAGCGATAAACACCACAGTGCAAGGTGGGTAGAGGCATGCTGTATAGACAAAATCTCCTGTTGGGTGCTCTGTTTATACTACTATCGGAGCTTATGTTTGCCTCCATGGGGGCGTCAGTCAAATATGTCACTCAATCATTACCCAGCGATATGGCCGTGTTTATGCGTAATCTGTTCGGGCTGGCATTATTGATGCCGTTGGTCTGGAGCAACGGCTTGG
Source organism: Candidatus Thiodiazotropha sp. (assembly GCA_050119385.1). Taxonomy (GTDB): domain Bacteria; phylum Pseudomonadota; class Gammaproteobacteria; order Chromatiales; family Chromatiaceae; genus Thiodiazotropha. Next base: position 1,092 of record JASFJX010000482.1, read on the forward strand.
TTAGTTTACGCACTAAGGTCATGCACCTGCACCTGTTGCGCTCGGTTGCCGGTGTTTCTGCGATGTACTGTTTTTTCTATGCCCTGGCCAACCTGCCTTTGGCGGATGGGATGCTATTGAAGATGACATCACCGCTGTTTATGCCGCTAATTGCCTGGTTCTGGCTTAGCGAACCCCTGCGCCAACGGATATTGCTGGCCATAGGCATTGGTTTCATCGGCGTGATTCTGGTTCTTAATCCTGAGGGTGAATTCAACCATGTATCACTAATCGGACTGGTGGGCGGCGGTTTGGCCTCCCTGGCCAAGGTGACGCTTAGGCGCCTGGGACGCACTGAACCATCAATACGGGTGGTGTTCTATTTTGCCCTGCTGAGCAGCCTGATCTCATCGGTGCCCATGATCTGGGGTTGGCGGCAGCCGACCGCGGCTGAATGGGGTTGGTTGGCTTTGATCGGTCTTCTCGGTACCCTGGGCCAGTTGATGCTTACTCGTGGTTATGCGATCGCCGCCGCGGCAACGGTAAGTCCCGTGACCTACACATCCATACTATTCGGTGCCGGATACGGCTATCTTTTTTGGCAGGAGACCCTGACCGGGCAGTTTATCCTGGGGGCCTTGCTGATCGCTGTCGCTGGCCTCCTGGCAATAGGTTTTCGGGAGCGTATCGATGACACCTTGGTTAGCGATCCGACCAAACCCTAGCCGGAATATTTAATGAATAATTTTTAGAAACATGATGTTAGGTTGTTTTTTATTCACCAGAAGGAACATTCAGGCGGGTGTGATTGGTGTCCATTCGCGGTTAATTATCTTGTCGGATGACGGGCTGATATGTGCCATTTATACGTTACACCACACTAGGTTAGAATGTGCCTATGTCCATGAACTGGTCCCAACTATTATCTCGTAAACGCCTGGGCTCGAGCGATCACTCAATTGCCAGCTCCACACGTACTGACTTTCAGCGTGACCTGGACAGGATCGTCTTCTCCTCAGCCTTCAGGCGTATGCAGGACAAGACACAGATTTTTCCCCTCTCGAAAATCGACTATGTCCGCACCCGTTTGACCCATAGCCTTGAGTCTTCCAGTGTTGGTCGCTCACTGGGGACCCTGATCGGGGAGCAGATCATCGCCCGCCATAAGCTCAAGGAGAATGTAGCCTCTGATTTTGGTGATATTTGTGCCGCTGCCTGTCTGGCGCACGATATCGGTAATCCTCCCTTCGGCCACTCAGGCGAGGATGCTATGCGGCACTGGGCGGAGAATGGCGAATACGGCAAACAACGTGTTGCCGTATTGCAGGGCAGTCAGCGCGAGGATTTCCTCAATTTCGAAGGCAATTCTCAGGGCTTCCGCGTCATAACCCGGCTGCAGAACAGAGACAATCCCGGTGGCTTGCAACTGACTTGCGCCACCCTTGCTGCGTTTACCAAATATCCCCGAGAATCGTGCATCGGAAATGGACGCTTCCAAGGGGTCAGTGCGAAAAAGCCGGGCTTCACCGCGCAAGACCAGGAACTCTTCAGGGAGGTGTCCGAGACGGTGGGATTGCTGCCAAGGGACCCTGTATTGGCTATTTGGCATCGGCACCCACTGGCATTCCTGGTGGAGTCGGCTGACGACATTTGCTACAGGGTCATCGATATTGAGGACGGATACCGACTGGGTCACCTCAGCTTTCACGAAGCGATGGAGCTGTTCAGCGCTGTATTGCCTGATTCACCCACGCAACACAAACGACTGAAGCGTATCACTGGGGATAAAGAGAAGATCGAGTTTTTACGGGCCAAGGTGATCAATCAGGCGATTAGTGAGATTCTGACCTGCTTTCTCGACCATGAAGAGGCCATACTTACGGGGCAGTTCGATCAACCGTTGATGAGCGAGATTCCTCACCGCAATGAGATGGACCGTCTGATTGAGGTCGCCTATGAAAAGATCTATATCGCCCCTGAGGTAATAGAGATAGAGACAGCAGGGTTTCAGGTAATCAGTGAGCTGTTGGAGCGTTTCATCTCCATCATCGATGATGTGGCGGCCCACGGGAAGCACGCCAGCCCGCGCAGCCAGATGATGATTCGATTGATTCCGGAACAGTTCATCGGTCCCCATGGCCGGCCAGCCGATGATGACTATACACGCTTATTGCGTTTGACCGATTTTGTCTCCGGTATGACTGACTCCTACGCGGTCTCATTGTACAAAAAGGTAACCGGCATCTCCCTGCCGGGTTAATATTAACCCGACATCGCCCTGCCAGGTTAATAGTAAAGGCCTTGTCATCGGGGTAGGGTAATGATGACCCGGGTCCCTCTACCCGGCTCACTCTCGATTTGCAAACTACCTCGGTGTGCCTCGACGATGACACGACAGAGATAGAGCCCCAGGCCGTATCCCCCAGTCTCTCTCTGACGCGCCTTGTCGACCCGGTAGAAGGGCTCAGTGAGATGGGAGAGGTGTTCCTGTGGGACCCCATCCCCCTGATCCTTTACGCTGACTCTCCAATACTGGTCGTTGATATGGCTGATCAGCTGCACGGGTTCCCCGGACTCAGGTGTATGTCTTAACGCGTTATCCAGCAGGTTTTTTATCAACAGACGGATGCGTACAGGGTCTAAAAATATTGAGACATTATCGTTTTCATGTTTGCAGATAATGGCCGCAGCTGCGAAGTGCTGCTGAATGATCGTATCGATGAGCTGACCGGGATCGAGGGGCTGCAGATCGAGTTTTGCATGCCTGTTTCCGAGGCGTTCCGTTTCCAACAGTTCTGTGAGTTCCTGCTCCAACAGCTGCAGGTCAGCGATAATCCGTTCTCGCGGTTCGCTGGCTTGCATCAACTCAGCATTCAGACGTG
>JASFJX010000483.1:0-3952 GCA_050119385.1 Candidatus Thiodiazotropha sp.
CAGGAGTCACCCACCATCTTCACATTGCGGCTTCGGTATGACTGGGAAGTGCAGAAAGCCTATGAATTCGATCCGGGGCAGTTCAACATGGTGACGCTTTTCGGTGTTGGCGAGATCCCCATCTCTATCGTCAACGATCCTTTGGATAACCACTATTTCGACCATACCATCCGGGTGGTCGGGCGTGTCTCGGACGGCTTGTCGAAACTCCAACCCGGTGATCGGGTTGGTATTCGCGGTCCTTTCGGCCGAGGCTGGCCTCTGGCGCGGATGAAGGGCAAGGATATTCTGCTGATCACCGGTGGGCTGGGTTGTGCTCCCCTGGTCTCGGTTATTAGATTCATCATGCGCCGCCGCGAATACTATGGTCGCATCCATATCCTGCAGGGCGTCAAACACTCCGATGATCTCATATGGCGTGAACAGTATGACGAGTGGGCACAGCTTCGCGACGTCCACATTCTGCTGGCTGCGGATGTGGTCGGTAAGGGTTGGAAAGGACAGCAGGGGATGGTGACCGAATTGATGAGCCAGATTACGCTACGTCCCCAAAAGACAGTAGCCATGCTGTGCGGGCCAGAGCTGATGATGTTGGCAGCGATTGCCGGTCTGCGCGACATGGGGCTGGCAGACGGTAGCATCTGGTTCAGTATGGAACGCAATATGCAGTGTGGCATCGGACAGTGCGGCCACTGCCAGATCGGTCCCCACTATGTGTGTCAGGATGGGCCTGTTTTCTGTTATTCGGATTTGGCTGATTTTTTGGGGGCGAAAGGCTTTTAACTAACGCAATATTCCCAATCTTAGGGAGATGGTGCTAAACGATGACTGGTACAAAACCAAAGCTTGCTGTACATAAATTCAGTTCTTGTGACGGCTGTCAGCTGGCGCTGCTGAATTTGGGTGAGCCATTGCTACTGCTGCCGGAGTTGGTGGATATCGTTCATTTCGCCGAGGCGGGCCCCTGCGATCCGGTGGTCGAGTCCGATATATCTCTGGTGGAGGGGAGTGTCTCCACACCGGAGGATATTGAACGTATCCAGCAAGTGCGCGAGAACAGTGGCTTGCTGATCACTATTGGTGCATGCGCCACCGCAGGTGGATTGCAGGCGCTGGCCAACTTTACCGACCGTGCCGCTTGGATGGCGGCTGTCTATGATCGACCCGACTACATAGAAGCGTTGCAGGTCTCCAATCCCATCTCCCACTATGTCAAGGTCGATTTTGAGATACCTGGCTGCCCGGTCAATTCCCGCCAGGTTGTGGGGGCTTTGCGTGACCTTTTGAGCGGTGTGAAGCCGCGTCCGGAAAACCGTTCAGTCTGTATGGAATGCAAACGTCGGGGTCTGATCTGTACCCTGGTGAGTAAGGGCGAGCCCTGTATGGGGCCGGTGACGGTGGCAGGCTGCGGTGCGCTCTGTCCATCCATAGGACGCGGTTGTTACAGCTGTTACGGTCCCCTGAAACAGATCAACGATCACTCGCTGGCTGAGCGTTTTACTGAGCTTGGCCTCGACCGCGCCGCTGTTGCGCGACGGTTCCACTTTATTGCCAATCACGCCCCTGCCTTCAAACAGGCCGGTGAGCGGCTGAAAGAAAGTTCCAATGAATGACACAACACGCGATATCCACATCCATGTGCCGGTCCTGACCCGGGTCGAGGGTGAAGGCGCCCTGAAGATCGATGTAGTTAAGGGCGCCATCCAGAACCTGGTCCTGAACATCTATGAACCACCTCGGCTGTTCGAGAAATTCGTCGAAGGGTATGAGTGCGATCAGGTAATCGATATGGTGGCGCGCATCTGCGGTATCTGCCCCGTCGCATACCAGATGAGCGCTGTGCAGGCCTACGAGAGCCTATTCGGTTTCGAGCCCCCCGACTGGATGAGGGACATGCGCCGGGCGATGTATTGCGGTGAATGGCTGCAGAGTCATGCCCTGCATATCCATCTGCTGGCGGCCCCCGATTTTCTCGGTTTCGATTCAGCTATCGCCATGGCGGGTGACTATCCGGATGCGGTGCGGCGCGGTCTTGAACTGCAGACCCTGGGCAACGACCTGATCGCACTCTTCGGCGGTCGTTCGGTGCATCCCGTTGGGGTGCGCGTCGGTGGGTTTTATGGGTCACCGAGGCAGGATGAAGTGGATTCTCTGCTACGACGCCTGGAGGCAGCGTTACCGGCAGCCGAGGCTTTGGTAGGGTGGACTGCGGGGCTCGATTTTCCCGATGACGAACAGGCCTTCATCAGTGTCGCCATGAGCCACCCCGATGAATACGCCATTAATCGCGGTAATCTGATCTCCGGACAGGGGCTAGATACCGAGATTACTTTCTACGAAAGTCATTTCCAGGAGCATCAGGCGCCTCACTCCACTGCACTGCATTCAACCCTGGATGGACGACCCTATCTGGTTGGTCCGCTGGCCCGGCTCAATCTCAATTTCCACCAGTTACCTGAGCCGGTACGTAAGATCATGGACGAGTGTGGTATCGCGTTTCCCAGCCACAATATGTTCCACAGTATCGTGGCACGCGCCATCGAACTCCACCTGGCGATATATGAGGCCATCCGGTTGCTGGAAAACTATCATCAACCCGATGAGCCCTATATCCCCGTCCAACCCCAGGAGGGTAATGGCTTTGGTTGCACCGAAGCGCCCCGTGGAATCCTCTGGCATCGTTACGACGTGGACGATCAGGGGATAGTGCGCTATGCCCGAATTGTACCGCCCACTAGCCAGAATCAAGGGCGTATCGAAGAGGATATTCGCCTTTCGCTGGAGCGCTTCGGTCTTGAAAATACGGATGACGCATTGCGCCTGCGGGCTGAGCAGGTGATCCGTAATTACGATCCCTGTATCTCTTGTGCGACACATTTTCTCAGGCTCGATATTCATCGCCGATGACCCGAATTTTAGGGGTTGGTTCACCCTTCGGTGCCGATCGACTGGCCTGGCGGGCCATCGATCATCTTGCCGAATTGGACTTAAAGGATTGTGAACTGACCAAGCTCGACCGGCCTGGCGGTCAGCTTATCAGCTATTTTCAAGGTGTTGATCGGGTTGTGGTTATTGATGCCGTGTGTTTGCCTGATAACCCGGGAAGCGTTACGAATATAGACCTGGAGATCTTGCATCAGATGGAGTATCTGACTTCCAGTCACGGTTTTGGTGTGGCTGAGGCTGTCGCCTTGGCCAGGCAACTGGGTCAACTGCCATCACATTTTCACATCTTGGGTATTCAGACTGGTAAGGATACCACCCAGCTACCTGCCATTGATCTACCTATGCTCACAGGCTTGGTTCGTGGATTAATAACTGCCTGATTAACCCTGATGTAATATTCTGCTTAAGCTGCTAATCCGTTATCTTAATGGAACATTGTAGCCACATTATGGGCATCAGGTTTTTATGTGGATTGCCGATAAGAGGTGTGGGGGTAATCCAGGAGCAATGATGAAGCCAGAAAAAATCGGGCGATTTCAGGTTGGTAAACAGCTGGGTATGGGGAATCAAGGTACTGTCTATCTGTGTAATGACAGTCAGTTGGAACGTAAGGTTGCGATTAAACTGCTCAACAAGTCGATGGAGGGGGGGTCGTTTCTGGATGAAGCTCGGGCGGCAAGCAAGCTCCAGCATGCCAATATCGTTTCTATCTACGAAGCCGGAGAACACAAGCATGTTCCCTATCTGGTGTTTGAATATGCCCAAGGCGAACTGCTGAAAGACCTGATTCACGGCGAACCATTGGATGTGGCTGATGCCCTGCTGATCTTCCAGGGCCTGCTGGAGGGTATGAGTCAGGCGCATAAGGCGGGTATCGTACATCGCGACCTGAAACCGGCGAATATCATCATCAGTCACGATAAGGTTCCAAAGATCATGGACTTTGGCATTGCCCGCCTGTTGTCGGAGGCTAAGGGGCCGGATCAACAGCTTATCGGTACACCCC
>JASFJX010000484.1:0-3943 GCA_050119385.1 Candidatus Thiodiazotropha sp.
CCTTCGGGGCCCTTGGGCGGTTTCGGACAGGGCGGGATCGGCCGCGGAAAGGGGGCCTTGTGGCGGAAACCGCCGGGGCGGTCGATGGTGCCCAGGAGAGTCATCAGAATGCCGAGTGCACGGATAGTCTGGAAACCGTTGGAGTGGGCCGCCAGGCCGCGCATGGCGTGAAAGGAGACCGGGTTGCCGGTCACGCTGTCGTGTTCATTGCCCCAGCTGTCGGTCCACTGGATCGGCAGTTCGATCTTCTGGTCCCGGGCCACCACACCCATTTCGTGGGCCAGGCGACGGATGGTATCGGCGGGGATGCCGGTAATGTCCTCGGCCCACTCGGCGGTATACTCCGCGACCCGCTCCTTGAGCAACTGCATGGCCGGCTTCACCGGAGTGCCGTCTTCCAGGGTGAAACTGCCGAGCAGGCGCGGATCGGTACCCGGGGTGTGGGTGGAGATCTCGCGATTCAGATCCCGGTCCCACCAGAGCTTGTTCTCCGGATCGAAGCAGCCCTCCTCGATATGGGTCTCGAAGCGGCGGAAGAGGCCGTGGTCGTCCCGCTGCGGGTCGTCCACCACCAGCTCGGCGGCGTTGGTGTATTTGATCAGGAACTCCCGGTCGTAGAGGCCGGTGTGGATCAACTCGCGGACGATCGCCAGCAGCAGGGCGCCGTCGGTGCCCGGCTTGATCGGTACCCACTCATCAGCGATAGCCGAATAGCCGGTGCGGATCGGGTTGATGGAGATGAAGCGCCCGCCGCGCCGCTTGAAGTCGGAGAGCGCGATCTTCATCGGGTTGGAGTGGTGGTCCTCGGCGGTACCGATCATGATGAAGAGCTTGGAGCGCTCCAGGTCGGGGCCACCGAACTCCCAGAAAGAACCGCCGATGGTATAGATCAACCCGGCCGCCATGTTGACCGAGCAGAAGCCGCCATGGGCGGCATAGTTGGGGGTGCCGAACTGCTTGGCGAACATCCCGGTCAGGGCCTGCATCTGATCACGCCCGGTGAACAGGGCGAAGCGCTTCGGATCCTCGGCACGGATGCGTCCCAAGCGCTCCTCCATGATCTCAAAGGCCTTCTCCCATGAGATCTCCTCGAAATCGGACTCACCCCGCTCCGATCCCGGCTTGCGTAGCAGGGGCTTGGTGAGGCGGGCCGGTGAATACTGCTTCATGATGCCCGAAGAGCCCTTGGCGCAGATCACACCCTTGTTCAGCGGGTGGTCGGGATTGCCTTCGATATAGCGCACCTCGCCGTCACGCAGGGTGACGCGGATACCGCAACGACAGGCGCACATGTAGCATGTGGTCTCTTTGACCTCCACACGTCCCATGTCATTGTCGGAGTAAGTTGTAGGATCCTGCATAAAAAATAACCTTTTAAAAACTGAGGCTTATACAAGCACTCGATTATCTTCTTATATTAGACTTTTCTGAATTTCCATGCCAGACCTGTTCCCATCACAATCCTTTGGGGGTGGAATATCTGGATTAATGGAGGCCCCCTATCAGCCTGCCATGGATGCGTCTTTGCGATTCGTCACCGACAATCGAACCCAAGCAGCTTTAAACTGGCTTTTGTAAACACAAACAATACTTATGTGATGGTTTGAACCCATGCCCTATTCGCGCTGCTGCCTAACCGCAGATGAACTCGACTCCCTGCTACGTGAGGACGCCCCCTTCGGTGACCTGACAACTGCCTCTCTCAGCATAGGCAAACATCCGGCGGATATCCATTTTGCTGCGCGGGATCCCATGGTCGTCTGCGGCATCGAAGAGGCCGTTCGTCTCTTTGAATTAGCCGGGGCGGCCAGTGTCACACAACTGGCCGTCAGTGGTGAGCGGGCCGACCCCGGTCGCCGGCTATTGAGTGCCAACGGCCCGGCCGACGCCCTGTTTTTAGCCTGGAAAGTGGCGCAAAGTCTTGTGGAATCACTCTCCGGCGTCACAACCTGCACGCAACGTCTGGTGGATCAGGCGGAAAACGCCGTTGTCGCCTGCACCCGCAAACATCTGCCAGGCACCAAGACCCTAATGGTCAAGGCGATTCGGGCGGGAGGCGGGATCATGCACCGTTTGGGACTCTCGGAAAGCATCATGGTCACGGCCGAGCACCGTTTGTTTCTAAACGACAGACCAACCCATGCCTACCTGGCTGACATCAGACATCGGCAAGCCGAAAAAAAGTGTATTGTTGAGGTCGATAGCGTAGATGCCGCCTTGTCTCTCATCGAGCAAGGATGCGATGTCATTCAGCTAGAGAAGCTCTCTCCCCCGGACGTAGCAAGGGTGGTAGCGGCAGCCAGTGCCTTGCCAGCCCCAAGCAAACCGGTAATCGCTGCAGCAGGTGGCATCAATCCGGAGAATGTCGCTGAGTACGCCGCCACGGGGGTCGAACTGTTGATTACTTCCGCGCCCTATTTCGCGAAACCTCGTGACGTGCAAGTCACCTTCGAAGCACAATGAAATTAACCACTCAAGTTTCGGAGTTCAAATCGCGATCCGGACTCTGCCGCTTGCGTGGATCCGGCTGTCTGGGAAAGCGTCGGCCGCTGGGACGCGGCCGTCGAGCGCCCAGGGATGGGTTCATAGCGTCTTTCCCAGACAGCCGGATCCACGCAAGCGGCCCCAGATAGCACTCCGAACTCCGAAACTTGAGTTAACCATTGTGAGCGGGTTGATGTTCCGGCACATTCTCCACCGAATGGGTCAAAGGCGTGTTCAGTCCTATACCTTGTTGGCGTGAAAGATCATAGGCCGCCCTGTTGATCAGGTACTCCGCCTCGATCAACCGATAGGCGCTATTGATCCGATAGGAGAGTCGCCATACCACCGCATGATCGCCGTTCTCAACAATGCGCACCTTGGGAGCGCGCTCCACATTGATCAAGGTATTGTCGTCGGCAACCTGCTGCCATACCTGTGTCAGGAAAGACTCGATCTCCTCGCCACTGTAAGCGTAACCGATCTTGAAATCGACGAAGCAATCGAGATTGTCGTTTGAATCACTGGTCAGGATCTCGACTTTGCAGGCACGAAAGCGTGAATTGGGCAGCAGGATCTTATATTTCCTACGCAGGTCCCTGAATACGGTCTGGGTCAGGGAAGTCCGTACCACGACAGCCAATAGATCGATCTCCTTGACCTGCACCACCGAGCCTGGCTCTACGTCGTTGTTGTAGAGCAGGATCAGACCATTGATGTTGTCCGGCGCCCACACATCCTTGGTGGAGTAAACGATCAGCACCACCGCACCCAACACCGAAGTGGTGTGTAGCCAACTGGTCATGTCCCAGACGTTGATGATGATGAGAAACGAGATCAGGGCGGCGACGGCCCAACCGATCAAACCGATGACTTCCGACTGGTAGGTGTGCGACAGCGCCTCGGAACCAGCGATCTTGCGGGTACGACCGTAGCGCTTCAATGCATGCAGCTGAAACAGATGAGCCAATAGATAGGAACAGAGCAGCGTCAACCCGGTGATCGAGAGTGGCCGCGCCTTATCGATGAAGAAAACCGCCAGAAAGTAGAGTATAAACAAAGTCAGGTTGACGATGCGTAACATCCAGACAGATGCGTTATAGCGCCGGTCACTCTGCGAATAACCCAATTTCGAGATGATCTTCGATGAAAAGAGAAATATCAGGGCGTTGACGCCCAGTACGAAGTAGTCGAAAACCGTGTAGACGCTGTTTATCTTGCTCAGCAGAAGATGGCCCAATTCACTGGTGTACTGCTCCAAGATCCTTTCCTATCGATAATGTGATTGTTGAAGCACCTTACTAGGCCAATCTCATGACTTCAAGCATACCCTTGCCCCTGAAAAAAGGCTTTGCAACCTATAATCCTAAAAAGATCAGTTGGACAGGGTGAAGTGTGCGTTTGTGGTGGTGCAGGGCAAGGCGCAACGACGCGCAATAGCCTGCTATTGCAAGGAGTTGTA
>JASFJX010000485.1:0-3930 GCA_050119385.1 Candidatus Thiodiazotropha sp.
GCTGTCGGTTCCGCTGTCGGTTCCGCTGTCGGTTCCGCTGTCGGTTCCGCTGTCGGTTCCGCTGTCGGTTCCGCTGTGGGTTCCGCTGTCGGTACCACTGTTGGCTCCGCTGTGGGTTCTGCTGTCGGCACCGCTGTCGGTTCCGTTGTGGGAGCAGCTGTTGGTATCGGTGTTGGTACCGGTGTCGGTTCAGGAGACGGCTCATACATCGCCAAGAACTTATTGATGAAGTTCCAGAAGCTTTCCCACCAACTGTTCCAGTTAAAGAAAGGTGGCTCCGCAGTTGGGCTCGGATTGTCGGTGGTAGAGGTTACACTCCTTGATAAATCGACCTTGCTGTCTCCGCCTGTCGCATTCAGTGTCACTAAGGGTGACAACGATTCACTTGAATCAGTCGCGTTCGATTTTCCATAGACAGGCGTGAAGGCGATAGCAGCAACTAACGATATGGAAGCAATGGATAGAAACTTCCGTTCACCTAATAATAGTAATTGATTAAGCAGAACATAAAATAAACCCGACGTGATCCATTTCTTATCAAACCAATCCATCATATAGCCCACAATCCATTCTCCATTGGACAACCCACTGCAGAAGCACAACTATGGATAGTTTGAAGTTGCCTACAAAAGCAAACCGAGAGACGGTTCTCATTTTTTACGCGAGCATTAAGCGTTGCATAAGCACTCGCGGTATATAACCCCATATGTCAGGGTGGCAGAACCTCCGGTTTCAACGACATCGCCTACCTTCTTCAAAGCAACGCCGTAGTCAAAAAAACCTCCCAACCAGGGTTGATACGTTCTAACCTATGGATACCGAATTAGAGACATTATTTAAGTTTCTAGGATCACAAACAAACGAGAAAAGCGATATATCTCAGTTTGCGGGAGAGGGGCGATCAAACCTGTAACTGTCGATCAATAACGCAACGACTTAAACACCTCATACCCCATCTCAGGCTTCCATCCCCAGGAGTAGTTACGCAGATCATTCAGGGCCGCCTGTTGCGCTTCGGCGGCTGAACGCGGGCTGTAGCCACAGCCATAGCTGGTGCGGGTACGTCCGGTCATGGTGGTGTAGCGGGTCTTGACGATGACCATATAGCCATGGGGCAATCCGCTGCTGGCCTGCACGTGGACGTCTTGGCCTTTCTTGCGGTATCCCTGCTCGAGCAGTTTCTGTTTCGCCTTGTGGATGGCCGAATCGACAGTCTCATCCGGTGAGGCCACCCACTCGATGGCCAGGGAGTCGCCGAGACGTTTTGCCACGGCACAACTGGCCCCCGCCATCGCTTCTGCTGCCCATGACAGGGCTATCACCGCAAGCACACACGCAGTGACGCTTCGCTTAACTGGCTGTCTGCATCGATTCCAGTGTTTCCCAACGCTCATAGGCCTGGTCCAGTTGTTGCTGCACCTCGGTCATCCGCTGCTGAAGTTCTCCTACCCGCCCCCCCTGGGTGCGATAGAGGTCCGGGTCAGCCAGCTGGGTCTGCAGCTCGCTGAGCTGCGCCTCAAACGCCTCGATTCTCTGAGGCAGCATATCGAGCTCCCGCTGGTCTTTGTAACTCAGCTTCTCACTCCTCTTTTTCGGCTTCTCGGGAGCAGACTTGACAACCCCTCTCTCCTTTGGCCTTGACGCCGACGGGCTCTCTTTGACATACGCCTCCCAGTCGCTATAGCCACCGACGTACTCGGCTACTTTGCCCTCCCCCTCGAAGACCAGACAGCTGGTCACCGCATTGTCGAGAAATTCACGATCGTGACTGACCAGCAGCAGTGTGCCCGGGTAGTCGGAGAGCAATTCCTCGAGTAACTCCAGGGTCTCCACATCCAGGTCATTGGTGGGCTCATCGAGCACCAATACATTGGCAGGTTTGGTGAATAACTTGGCCAGCAGCAGACGGTTGCGTTCACCCCCCGAAAGAGCCTTCACCGGACTTCTCGCCCGCTCCGGGGTAAACAGGAAATCCTGCAGATAACCGATAATGTGCTTGCTCTTGCCGCCGACCTCCACCTTGTCGCTGCCGCCACCCACATTATCCTGTACCGAGCGTTCCTCATCGAGCTGACTACGCAGCTGGTCGAAATAGGCCACCTGTAGGTTGGTGCCGAGCTTGACCTGGCCGCTGTCGGGTTCGAGTTGCCCGAGCAGCAGGTTGAGCAGGGTGGTCTTACCTGAGCCGTTGGGGCCGATGATACCGACCCGGTCACCGCGCAGGATGCTGGTTGAGAGGTCGCGGATGATCGGCTTATCATCCCAGGCATAGCTGATGCCTTTTACCTCGACCACCAGCTTGCCGGAGCGCTCGCCGGTGCTGAGTTGCATCTGTGCCTTGCCGGTCTGTTCGCGGCGTTGCCTGCGCGCATCGCGCATCGCCTTGAGCGCCCGCACCCGGCCCTCATTACGGGTACGACGGGCTTTGATCCCTTGGCGAATCCAGACCTCCTCCTGGGCAAGTTTTTTGTCGAAACGCTGATTGGCCTGCTCCTCGGCATTGAGCAGTTCCTGCTTGCGGCGCAGAAAATTGGCATAATCACCCGGCCAGTCGGTCAGCTTGCCACGATCCAGCTCCAGAATCCGGTCAGCCATGCGTCGCAGGAAGGCCCGGTCATGGGTAACGAAGAGGATTGCCCCGGAATAGCTGAGCAGAAACGTCTCCATCCATCGGATGGCCTCGATATCGAGGTGGTTGGTTGGCTCGTCGAGGAGCAGCAGCTCAGGTTCCGTCACCAGGGCCCGAGCTAGTAAAACACGGCGCTTCAGCCCCCCGGACAAGGTGTTGAACCGGGCATCGGCATCCAAACCGAAGCGGGAAATGACCGTCTCCACCCGTTGCTCCAATTGCCAACCCTGAACGGCCTCGAGTTCATGCTGTGCCTTTGATAGAGATGACAATAGGCTCTCATCCCCGGTCTCGGCAAGTTGATGGCTGATTCTATGGTAGGCCTTGATCTTGTCGGCAAGCTGACCGACCCCGTCAGCCACCACTTCGAAGAGAGTGCCTTCAACCTCATCCGGCACCTCCTGTATCAGATGCGCAATCTTCACACCGCTGCTGACCACACGCTCCCCATCATCCGCCATGATACTCCCTCGGATCACCCGCATCAGGGTCGACTTACCGGCACCGTTACGCCCGAGCAGGGCAATCCTCTCACCCTTCTCGATGGTTAGATCCACATTATCCAGTAACGGTTGGTCACCGTAGCTGAGTTGTAACTTGCGCAAGGTTATCAGCGGCATTTTAATTCCCTAGGTCATGACTTAACTCACATATATTCAGCATTGCAGATGGAAATAAATCAGCTGCTATGTGATTATCGCAATGTTCTCAATCAGTTGTTTAATTAATTTCCCGGTGTCGATAACAGAAGCATGAATCTGTCATGGATGGACTATGACATCACTAATCCGAACTCGGGCCAAGTAGTGGGAGAGGATAATCGATGAAGACAAAGATTTTACTGACAGAGGCGGAGATGCCAACCCATTGGTACAACATCGTGGCAGATATGCCGAATCCCCCGGCACCGATCCTTGCACCTGATGGATCTCCGGTGACGCCCGATGCACTGAGTGCGATTTTTCCCGATGCCATTATTGAACAGGAGGTGAGTGCAGAGCGCTGGATTCCCATCCCCGAGGAGGTCCGTGATGTGCTGCGTCTGTGGCGGCCATCCCCCCTCTACCGGGCAGAACGCCTGGAGACGGCGCTGAAAACACCGGCCAAGATCTATTTTAAGAACGAAGCCGTAAGCCCGGCGGGATCCCATAAGCCGAATACCGCGGTTGCTCAGGCCTACTACAACAAACAGCAGGGAATCAGGCGACTCACCACCGAGACCGGGGCAGGACAATGGGGCTGTTCCCTGGCCCTGGCCGGACAGATGTTCGACCTCGAAGTGCGGGTCTATATGGTGAAAG
>JASFJX010000486.1:0-3927 GCA_050119385.1 Candidatus Thiodiazotropha sp.
TCCAGTTCTGAAACAGCGCTCTTTTCACTGTCTCGTCTTGAATTACGTGAACTTCGTCGTATTCGCCATCCAAGGGCCGACATGCTGCATGCATTACTGGATCAACCACGACGGTTGATAATTTCAATCCTGTGCGGCAACGAAATCATTAATGTGGCTGCTGCGGCGAATATGACCGCAATACTGGTAGCGCTCTATAGCAAAGAGCAGGTGTTTATTCTCAATATCCTTATTATGGTGCCCCTGCTATTGCTGTTCGGTGAGGTTACGCCAAAAACCATAGCTGTCACCAATCCACTGGAGCTTAGTACCCGAGTGATTGCCAGACCATTGTCGCTCTGGGTACAGCTGGTTACGCCATTTCGTTGGTTGGTTCGCTTGTTGTCTGAGCGGGTGACAACAATGCTGGTGGGACCTCAAAAGTCGCCTGAGAATATTCTTCATGTCGATGAATTCCGCACCCTGGTTGAAGAAGTGGTGGATAGTGGTGAACTGCACGCCACGGAACGTATTCTGATTGATAATCTGCTGGCTGCAGGTACTGCTGAGGTGGTTGAGATCATGATACCTAGAACACGTATTGCATTTCTGGATATTACTCTTAGGGTGCCCGAGATGCTGGAAAAGGTAAGGCAACTTAAGCATCGTCGCATACCAGTCTACCAAGGTCACCGGGATGCGCTGGTTGGTATGCTTCACGCCGAAGATTTCATGCAGAAGGCTCTGGAGGATGCTGATTTTAGCCTTATACAAGCGGAGGAAATGTTGCATCCGGTTACAATGGTGCCACCGACAAAAAAAGTTGTAGAAATGTTTGAATTCTTTCTCCAGCATGACTCGCAGGCAGCGGTAGTTCTGAATGAGTTTGGCGGTATCGATGGATTGGTCACACTTAAAAACGTGGTGAACTTTATATTTGGGTATGCCGGTGCCGAGGAACACCTCAGTGACATGTTTGCCGAGTCGGAAACCGGGATATTTGAGATCGAAGGAGAAATGAAACTGGCAGATTTCAATTCTGTCACGAATTTTGGTATCAGCGATAGCCGCATGACGACCATTGGCGGTGTGGTATTGCGCTACCTGGATAGATTGCCGGCGGTCGGTGACGAGGTGGTAGTGGATGGAGTGCGTCTACAGGTAGTCGCTCTGGAAGGTCATCGCATCGCGCGTGTGCGTGCACTTTCTGCAAAAGAACGCGTTAACGAAATCCCAAAAATGGATGGGGAGGTAACGTTTTCTGATGAACGCGAAGAGGCTCAAATGACAGAAAATCAGGCGAATAAAGAGGAGAATAATTAGTGGAAAGCCTGTTGATTATACCGATAATGGTTGCGCTCCTTTTAATGCAGGGGTTTTTCTCAGGATCTGAGATTGCGCTGGTTAATGCAGATAAGTTTAAATTACGCCATTTGGCTAATCGCGGGCATAAAGGTGCTCAGTTAGTACTAAAAATGTTTCAAAAGCCTGAAGTGATTCTTGGTACGACACTGGTTGGTACAAATATATCTCTGGTAGCACTGACCACCCTCGGCACCCTGTTGATGATCAGTTTATTTGGGGAGTATGGTGACATCTTTGCCTTCTTGATCTATACACCGCTGTTTCTTGTATTTGGTGAAGTAGTGCCGAAGAGTGTTTACCAACAGAAAGCCGATGTGTTAGCACCACGTATCATTTTCCTGCTACGTGTCTTCTCTTATTTATTTTACCCATTAGTATTGGTTTTCTCTAGTATCGCACGATTAGCAGTGCGACTGATTGGCATTAAGGCGCCACGCCATAACCTGTTTATTACCCGAGAGCAGGTGCGTATGGTGTTGGAAGGTGCAGAGCAAGCTTCTAATATCGATGTTTTCGATCGGGACCGCCTGATACGCGCTGTGCGTTTTGCTGGAATAACCGTTGGTGAAGTGATGATTCCAATCGCGGAGGTGATTATGCTGAGTCATCGGCAGAGTGTGGCTTCTGCTGTTCATATAGTGCGTAAGCACGGATATTTTCGGCTACCGGTGTATGAGGATGAGCCAGGAAAGATTTTAGGTGTCGTCAGTCTGGGGATATGGGAGTTGATGGATCCAGAACTGAAGTCAAGAACACTATCAGAGTTACGCAAACCTGCGTTATATGTAGTTGAGAATCAACCGATTGATGAAATTGTGTGGGAATTGCAATTACGTGAAGATCATATGGCCATAGTGGTAGATGAGTTTGGTTCTGCTATAGGAATGGTCACTCTGGAAGATGTATTGGAGCAAGTGCTAGGTGAGGTCGTGATGATTGGCTATACTTTCGAAAAACATTTACCACGGTATAGCGCAAGAATCGACAAGCTTGGAGGTGATCGATATCGCATAGATGGACGTACACTACTCACCGATGTGGCTGAAATCATCGGGATACCTCTTCCAGTTAGTGATGTACATACAGCAGGAGGGCTGATGATGAGGCAACTTCGTCATCTTCCCGCTGTTCATGAGTCAATTGTGATTTCGAACTACCAGTTTACAGTAGAGGAAATATCAGACAAGGGTGTTAAGAGTATAATAATAGAGCCGGTATAAAAGAGGTTTTAACGTTGGAGAACTGATTCTGGTCACAGAGCGCTACTAGGGACTTGGGACGAATGATAATCGGGAAGGCCTGTGCGATTGACGCATGGGAAGCGTCATCAATGATGACGATGTCAAAGAGTACACGCAACCGGGTGTGGTAAGGTTCAAAAAAAAATGCCCTCTGTGGTTAGGGGATAACCACAAGAAGGGCACTAAGGGTGGAGGAAATCGATACAACTATGCCTTAACGTTATTGGGTCACTATCAAACTGCCTTTCGGCCGGTCAGTAATACAAAACCTTAATAGCCATCGGTCTTATCCCAATGGCTTGAAATGGCTTTCCACTGCAGGGATTCGAAGCAGAATTGATGGCCCTTAACCCGGTATGTTTCTGCTTACTTGGCTTTAATAAGGCAGAATACGGGCCAAAAGCTGAAATAATTTGTAGGCCATTGAAATTGAATAAAAAAAATAATTGATATGAGGTAAAATCCTAACCATCCAGTTTTCGCTGCACCATAGGCTAAACACTGTTACAAATGTGCCACACCTCATTGTGATTATGCTCAAATTTGATTTTGTAGAACTGCTTAATTCTGCCCCGGCATTACCCGAATAGCGCAAAACTTAAACTCAGGTATTTTAGCGGCAGGATCCAGGGCTTCGTTGGTCAACAGGTTTGCCGCTGCTTCGTGGTAACAGAAGGGGAGGAATACCTGGCCTGGAGAGATACCGTCATCGGCGCGGGCAAAGGCAGTTACCCTGACATAGGGTATTCAAATAATTGCATGATTATACTCAAATAAATCATCAAGCATAAAAACCATGCATATTCCCTGGATTAGGGTATGCGTTGGAATATAGAGGCCTTGTATTATCAGCTGGAGGTCGGGATGGCAAATCTCTGATCGAGGCGCCCGAAGAACCATCCGTTCAGCTTGCGTAGCATCGTCATGTCGATACAGGGTGGCGGAAGCACTGCCTCCGAGAGCACGCTGCGCAGTGAAGCGGTCGAAAACTGTGGTTCTGTCCACATGTAGGGTGCCTGGAACTCAATGCTAAGGCGGACCATCTTCTCAAAGGCGGTCATCGGCATCTCGTCAAAACTCTTTGCATCCACGAGATGAAAACCTGTCACATCAAGATCCAGTGATAGACAGTCGCGTGCAAGGTCAAGGGTTGGTGGGGATTCATTCGTGATATGGAAGATCCGTTTGCCGTTTAGCGGTGAGTCGGCGAGTAATACCATGGCCTGAACCACGAAATCTACCGGTACCAGGTTCAGCTCGGTATCAGCGCGCCCCTCGACGCGGAGGTTCATATCCCGCCCCTTTAATCGCCCGCCCAAATTTGCATCGAGGCTATTGCGTA
>JASFJX010000487.1:0-3926 GCA_050119385.1 Candidatus Thiodiazotropha sp.
TATGAATCCGAACTTTTCTGCTTTTGTGCCTTCAGATACCCTTCCCACTTTTTTAGGAAGTCGTTCTCCTTTTGAAGCTTTTTCACTTGCTTTTGCAGGCGTTTCAGCTCTTTGTCATCGACTTTAGATTTCGTTGATTTGACCATACTAATTCGTCTACTCTGGTTTTCAACTAATGTACCCTCCCGGTATTCCTGACGCCAGCGATAAACCATGACAGGATGCAATCTCAGTATTTCGGCTATCGTCGTCGCTTTGACATCTAACTGATCGGTCAGCTCTACTACTCTGACTTTAAATTCCGTTGAATATTCAACGACTCGCTCTTCACTCAGTATCTTTGCCATTTATACACCTACCTGTTTGTAAAGGTAGGCGTCTACTTAATGGGGGGAGGTTTCTCCGGCGACCAAAAGGAGCAAACTTTATGTACTGGTTAGAATTCATTTCGGATTTAATTCCGTTAACTTCTCAACTAACTGATAGTTTTTCATTAGTTCTGGATATTCTTCAGTTAATTGCTTTGTAATTGATTCAATATCATTTTCTACCGTTACTTTTGCTGAAGCGCTAAATAACCCTAATTCCAATTCAGCGTTTAAAGTACCAATATAAACAATCTTATTTGGCATCACAGTAAAATGATCTTCAGAACTAAAATCAAGGCGGCGATTTCCGAAACTTAAATGGGACCACACATAGTCTCCAGCTGGGAGAGAAACAACTTTGAGATCATCAGCTCTATCCATGAAGAAATTGCCACTATTTATATATGAATCTGATTTACCAAAGATATAACCAAGCTTTGTAAGTAAAGGATTTTTATAACCTTCCCAATTTGATCGTAATTGAGTCACAACGATCCCCTCTGACTTATTTAGAACATCACCTGGTTTAATAACCTTTGGGGTCGGTCCACAACCGTTAAGAACTAAACTGATTAAGACAGCCACTAAAATTCGAAACTTATTCATACAACTTCCTATTTAATGCTAACGACCAAGCTGTGGGGCGCGAAGCGTCCCATACGAGCGCATTGATACTTATTATGACCTCCCTCCTGCTATAACTTAGCTTGGGAGTTACTCCAGAGTCACGTCACAGACAGGAGGAAGATCAAATGAGATTCTACAACACTTCTCATCAATATTACTGCGGAATCGACTTACATACCAAAATGATGTACGTCTGCATACTGGACAATGAGGGGGAAATCCTACTCCATCAGAATATTCCTACACAGGCGAATCGCCTCCTGAAGCTGATCGCACCCTTTCGAGGAGACATCGTGGTCGGCGTCGAGTGCATCTTTTCCTGGTATTGGCTGGCCGACCCCTGCCAGGCCGAAGGTATCCCCTTCATTCTAGGACATGCTCTCTACATGAAGGCAATGCATTGCGGCAAATCCAAGAATGACAAGATCGATTCCGAGAAGATCGCCAAGCTGATCCGTGGTGGTACTTTTCCTCTGGCGCATGTCTATCCGCAGGAGATGCGCGCCACCCGGGATTTGCTGCGCCGGCGCAATGACTTCGTCCATCGTCGCTCAGAACTTTAGGCGCACATCAAACTGACTAATTTCCTGTACAACCTCCCCAGCATCAATCAAAAGCTGGAGCGGCGCGCCAATCGCAACGAACTCGCCGAACGCTTTCACGATAGCAGTGTGCGCAAGAACGTAGAGGCGGACATCCATCTGATGGACACCATGGAGGATGAGGTCAAGGCACTCGAAGCCTATATCATCCGCCATGCCAAGGGGCACGACCCCCGTACCTATTTCCGGCTGCAGACCGTACCAGGAATCGGCGCGTTACTGGCCCTGGTGATCCTCTATGAGATCGAGGATATTGCACGCTTCCCCAGTGTACAGCAGTTTTGCTCCTATGCCCGATTGGTTAAATGCCCAAAAGAGTCGGCAGGGAAACGATACGGTTCCTCGGGTGGGCGGATCGGCAATGCGCATCTTAAATGGGCCTTTTCCGAGGCGACCGCGCTGCTCATGCGCGAGAGCGATCGGGCCAAGCACTATGTGGCCAAAATGGCCAGAAAACACGGCAAGGGCAAGGCGATGTCGATCTTGAGCCACAAACTGGGTCGTGCGGTCTACGCCATCATACGAAAGAAGGACAGTTTCGATGAGAACTATTTTTTCTCACATTGATTAACGGGAGATCCGGCTTGAGCTGTCAGCGCATAACTGTCCGCGTAGTGGACGAGTGTCAACTTGAGGCGAATCGGATTGGGACTCTGGAGCCCACCGCCTCACTACACCCAGTGCTCGTCTACCTCGCTTTGAATAGACAGGCCGGACCCCCACCCAAATGCAAGTTGTCAGTGGCTGCCTCTTGCCTGAGTATACGCATAACTGGACATGGCAACATGAGCCCGACCCTTTGACTCGCCAGGCCAAGGGTAACCGATAACGTTCTAGCACGCGGTTGGATGCAGCAATAGAAATCCAGCCGCAACGGCAATCATCAAGTAGTATCGTTGATTGCGGTGAGACGCTCGATAGATGCGCCCAAAGGAAGTGCCCTTGGGGTATTTGTGTGCGGTCACTGCGTGACCTGCCGCATCATGAACGAATTGGCAGTAGTGACTTATCGACTTGTTAAAGAGCATCAAGCCTGCGGCTTGAAAGGGTTAGTTTTCACCCTTGACACGGGAGGTCATATAGATGTTAGCGCTTTTTTATGGCCGAGGACGTAGGGCAGAGATGGTTTATGCCTGGCTCTACCCGAACCACCTTGTCTTACCCAATATCAGTGAGATGGCTGATAGGGAATCGCTGAATGGTGGACGTTAATCAAAAGCTTGCCATCCGGGCCGCGGACATAGCCGAAGGTAAACTCAACCTTGGCTTCTTTGCCGGTATTGGCATCTGTGAAAAAGTAATTGCCCATCGCTACGGCCGAGTCAGAGTCGATGATAATATCGCTATTTTCAAATCGGACGGCTGACCATGGCTGGAGGGCGAATCCATGATCCTCAGGAACCTCGCCTGTTACAAAATACGAGAGCGCTTCAGGTTCGGTGAGGCGAAACTGATTTGCGGCGGCCTTGGTGGGCTTGAATAGCACTTTGCCTTCATCGTAGGCGTAGAGCGTATCAACATGAGTGGCAGCCAGAGCTTTATAGTCTTCTTTTTTTGTGTAGGCGTTGCCGATGGCAACGATGCCGTCACCCCAAACCTTTTGTGCTTGATGAATCTCTGCTTCTGTAATGGGCATTGATTCTTCTCCAAAACAGACGGCACTAGCTGTAAAAAGGATGAGTGCAGCACTTGTGGTAGAAATGGTCTTAATCATAGTTTATTACCTTTCGATTATGGTGGATAAAACCAGAACCTGATATTGAGGACTGGGAATACTAGCTTCTCTTCGCTAACGTTTAAGCCCAGCCGCGCCGCTTTTTGGCGTCGGCTAGGGCGCCTTGTTAGACCAGAAGGCCTTTTGATTCAAGAAATTCATCTGGGACATCAGCATTCTTTCTTCCGGCGATGGCAAAGTAATATAGTGGTTCACCATCAATAGACAATCTATGCCTATAACGCTCGATATGATAAACATCAAGATATTCGGAGACGATCAATTCCCGAATCATCTTCGAAAACCCAGAATCATCACTATTATCAAAAAATGATTCTTTTATATTAAATGCGACCCATCCTTCTGCCTTTATAATATTAAAGGCTTCGATAAAAGCCCTGGTTGGGATGTCACCAAAACCCACATATGCGGCGCGGGTTAGCGCGTCCGAGTGAGCGAAGCTAATGACATGATGTTATTGTTATGAGATTTCTGAACATATGCATTTTCATACTACATTTTTGATATAATGATAGAACTGATTAAAAAGGCAAATAATATTGAAATCAGTGATGCTATATAGCCCACTACAGAGCCACCCACTTTACCTAATAT
>JASFJX010000488.1:0-3924 GCA_050119385.1 Candidatus Thiodiazotropha sp.
CCCGACCATCCAGGATCGCCAGTCATCGCCAGTCAGCAAAAACCAGATCAGTGCGGCCAATCCCAATGCGAACAGCCCATGGAGTGATCTTGCCCCTTTCAGGCCGCTGTAGAGAGAACAGGATTGGCCGAAGCCCAATGGCCCCCTGAGATCCTTATGCCGGATTGTCATGAAATTTGCCCTCAAACACGTGTCTCTCCTGTGCGGTCAATTGGTCTCGAGAATGAGATAAGCTGTAGCAGACATTTATGCGGCCTGAGAAAAAAAAAGAAAATTCGAATTTAAGCAGCCAGTTATTCGTATTTTTCGATCTATCGAAAATCAAACCACCATAACCTGTCAGGATAGGTGGCAATAAAACAGACCAGAGAATACTGAACAATGATTGAGGATGGAGAATGGCTGTGGCCAGACTGGACTATGCTATGAATGGTGATTTGATATTCGAATTTTTCAATAATCTTTATTCTTTAATGTGACTATTATCGCGTGACCGTCAGTACAATCGGCTGGTTCAATCTATCATGGCTCCTCCTGGATTTTGTCATAGTGGCTGTACTCATACCCACGATTCTGCTTCAACGCAGGGAATCTGGCGCGCCCCTGGCATGGATCATGGTCATTCTATTTATTCCCTTCGCAGGGCTTATCGCCTTCTGGCTTTTGGGAACGACTCGCTTGCACCTGCGTCGCAGAAAGCGCCGTAAAGTGGAATCACTACTCGCGCCTGAAATCCAACGTATACAATCACATGCTGACTACAGCTTTCCACCCGAAGACGCACCCCAATCATTAATTCATCTGGCACGGAAATTCGACGGAACCGGCCCTCTAGCCGGTAACCAGATCGAAATATACAGGTCCGGCCATGCGCTATTCGATGATCTTGAGGAGGCAATCGACGGTCGCCAGGCTTTTATCGGAGGAATGAATATTGGCGATCAGTATGCCGCCAAGGCAGAACCATGGATCGACCTCCACGCCCGTGTATACGGTCCGGTTGTACACTCGATTCAAGAGATATTCTGTCAGGACTGGTACCACGCATCGGCGGAGGACCTGGTCAGCCGTAACTATTTTCCGCCCGCGGATTTTTCCGGACCGGTACATGCGCAGCTTCTCTCCAGCGGACCGGCTGACGAACGCTGGAGGAGCATTCACACCTTTATCTTCGCCGCCATTAATCTCGCTCGGGAGAAGGTCTTTATCGAGACGCCCTACTTTGTGCCGGACCAGCCGATTCTATTGGCCTTGCGCTGTCACCTTTGTTATAAACAGCATCAGTCAGATTAACCCGTTGACTCTATACTGGCTGAACCTCAAACTCGTGGTTTATATCCACCCTGTAACCGGCATTCCACAGGTATTTCAGCAAAGTCAGGATTCATAGATCCCGGATGGCCCGCACGCATAGTCCCTCTCACAAGTAATAGTAGCGCGAAGACTATCAGGCCCAGCTTCAGCAAAACCAGACTCCCGGTGAGGGTTAAAAAAAGCAATGTGGTAACTGTCATATTCATATGCCTCCTATTCGATTAATGCTTACTAATCAAGCCACTGTATTCAAACCGCACTGACGATTCGCCGGCACAGCAACATCCATCAAGCGTGGGTTTTCCAGTTCCAGGCTGTTCATCAGATCCACATAAGCCTGCTTACCGGACACCTGAAGACGCGGATTGTGTCGCTTCTCTTCCCAGATAGTGCTCACAGTCATGCCGTGGTAGTCGTGGGCCGGATAGACCAGGGTCTGCTCGGGTAATTTGAGCAGCTTGTGAAACAAGCTATCATACTGAGCCGCGGGGTCACCGTTTTGAAAATCGGTGCGGCCGGTGCCGCGAATCAACAGAGTGTCACCGGTAAACACCCGGTCCGGCATGACAAAGCTGTATGAATCATCCGTATGACCCGGGGTGTAGAGGATATCCAATTGAAGATTATCCACGTGAAGTTTTTCCCCCTCTCTGAAGTGAATCGACACACAATCGGCCTTGCTCATTTCACCCATGGCACTGGCACAGCCGGTACTCTGGCGAAGACTTCCCAGTCCTGTGACATGATCAGCATGGATATGGGTATCCACTGCCAACACCAGTTTCAGATCCATCTCATTCACAAGCTGAATGTACTGTTCCACATTGGCCTTTACCGGATCGATGAGTAGCGCTTCCCCGCCCATACGTTCAGCAAGCAGGTAGGTATAGGTGGATGATTCATGATCATAGAGTTGACGAAATATCATGACAGTGTCTCCTGTATCTTTAAGTAAATCAGTTAAACCCTTGCCTTTTCAGCACAGTTGCCGTTTCTGTTCCAGGGCATCAGTGCAATCAAGCGGGCCATACCGCACCAGCGCGTCACACCCGCCATGATCAATCCCGCTCCGATCAAGGCGCCAGTCAGGAAGAACAATTCATGGAGTGTGAATCCGAAAATCACTTTCAACAACAACAGACTTCCAATGGCAATTTGCACCTGGAAATATTTGCCAAAGCCATAACAAGCTACCTCGTAATTGGTTATTTATCCTTGAGGTATATATTAGGGCCGGTTAATTATCTTTAAATTCGATTTAACCAGGCAAAAACCTCGGAAATTTCGAATGGTAACTTGGCTTGAACCCAACAAAATCAGTTGACCGCTCCATTCTGCTACTAATCTGTTGTTCTTATGGGAAAAGTGTCCGATAGGCATACTCACCCACTGGATGAGTCACGCTACAGGGTGAATGGCGCGGTTTTTACGGGAGAATCCCGCCTTCTTGATCGGGTGTGTGGCGACCCCCGAGCGGTTTGACTCGGGCACGACAAGACTGACTGTCAAATGATCTCGCGAAAGCCCGGTTGGCGACCGGCCAGGGTTCGCACGCGGTAGTCATTCCTACTCGACCAGTTTGGGTATCTCGTCGGAGAGGATATCCAGATTCGGCAGCATCACGATCTCGATGCGACGATTGAGCTGGCGACCTTCGGGGGTCGTATTATCCGCCTTAGGCTGGAACTCGCCAAAACCGGCGGCCGAGATGTTCGAAGGATCCATTCCCGTTTCGATCAGAAGGTGAACGACCGCCAGCGAACGTGCCGCCGAGAGTTCCCAGTTGCTGGGATAGCGGGCACTCTGAATCGGTCTGTCGTCGGTATGACCCTCCACTTGAAAACGCCGGTCCTGGAACTGGGTGAGAATGCCGGCCACCTGAGTCAGGGCCTCTCTGCCGGCATGGTTGAGCTGTGCCTGGCCAGTGTCGAACAGGATCTTGTCGGGCAGTTCAATCACGATGCGTCCGTTTTTGATGGTCACGCTCAATTCGCCGGCATCGATCATCTCCTGCAGGCGGGAGACGAACTGGGAGTAGATCTCGTCGCGTTTTTTCTGCTCTTCCTCCAGGTCCCTGAGCACCTCAACCTGCATATTGGTTTCCACCAGCTCCTGTTGCAGATCCTGACGCCTGACGTGCAGATCAAACAGCTCCTCGCTGGCCAGATCGAGCTGGCGGCGCAGGTTCATCAGCTTTTGATTGGCTTGTGCGATTTCTTTTTGCGCATCTTCAACTTCGATGCGGGTTTCTGAGAGTTCCTGAACCGCCGCGTCGTATTTGCGGGAGGAGACGCATCCAGCCAGGATCAAGCAAACAAACAGAATAGATACGATGCGTGTTTTCATGGAAGTTTTTTATACCCAATTGGTGCGATAAGTTTTTTAAACAGTAGCTCGGATGCAAGGATGCGGAATCCGAGGGGTTCAGAAAGCCTGAATATTTCCTGGATTTCCCTTTGCTCCATCAAGGCTACTCAGCCGACTTCTCCTACTGCAAGGGCAGTTGTGGGCAGAGTGAGTAAACGATCCTTGCGAGGATAGCCGCGATGTCCCGATCTGTGACCCAGTTCACCATTTATTAACCCGGATTTCCGTTCGTCACTGGACAGA
>JASFJX010000489.1:0-3913 GCA_050119385.1 Candidatus Thiodiazotropha sp.
ACATCGTCATACAGGGCTATGATCAGCCAGTGCGCTGAGAGCGCAGACGGCCAATGATCTGAAAATAGGTTATTATTGGCACAAGTGAAGTAGATAAACAGTGCTCGTAGCACAGGGAAGTTGGCCTATAGCCGCTCCCGAGAGCCCTAAAGCGGTGTATAGCGGTGGATGAAAGCCAAAAATCCCCCCCTCAGGCGCAAGTCGCTGAAAACAATTTCTTATTAAATAGAGAGTGGGTTGCCATCCCAGGGGCGGCTCAGTCCAACAGGTGTTTATCCCACATGCACAAAACGCACGCGGGATAAACACTACATTGTTATGCAGAAAAAAAACGAATGAACATTAAAACAGCATGGGAAAAGTATCTTGTTGACCAAAACGACAAGCAACTCCTTCGCTCGGTGAAAGCCAATTCGTTGAAGTTACCAGAAGGCTCGGAATATCCATTTGCACATAGAATCTGCGACATAAACCTTTGTGGTCAGGCGTTTAGGGTAGTTCGCCTCGCTGACGTTGAAGAAAGCGTTTTCATTTACCCATGCGACACGCCTTCGTTTGATACTGCGGGAGTTCCATATTGGCTGAAGGGTGCGAAACTTCGTGAATGGGTACGTCTGGAGGAAGAACAAGAATCCGACGAGGACTATGAACCTGATGCGTCAGTAAACTGGGAGAAATGGAGATAGGACAGTTGTTTCTAGAAACATTAAGGCGAAAAGAATGCATAACAAAAAAATGCAGCGGACGCCCCAGGGGCACCGCTGATTTGAGCGTTATCGTAAATGAATCGAAAGGCCATACTTAAATCTGTAGTCCTCGTGTTTATGCTTATTGGAATTACAATGGTAATTAAGGTTTTTATTGGCTCTCTTTCACCTAGCGCAAGAGAAGAAGCTCAGATTGTAAAAATTGGCCTTCTTGAATATGAACCGGGAGAAGTGCGACTAGTACGTGGAGATGGTCCAATTTATGTTATTGCGTATTCTGACGAAATCATGCGCGATCTTGATAAGTTAACACCGCATGTATGGAATCCAAAAATATCTACTACTTATAAGGCAGAGAATGGAAAAAGATTTTTCATATTTAATGGTAGGGGAACAATAGATCCGGGCTGCTTGGTTAAGCATTACCCAAAAACAGAGCCTAACTCTTATAGAGAAGACAATGTAGTGTGGTATGGAGGCTTTTTAGACCCCTGCCGAGACGTAAGTTATGATTATGCAGGGAGGTTAATTAGGAGTATTTCACATTCCTATATAAACTTTACCAGAGAGGCATCGAATATGCCTCGAATAAAGTTCATGCGAGAAGATGAAAATGGTTTATATATATTCAATGAAAAACGATAACCAGTGGGTCTAGTGGACCCGCAAACTCTCCGCTGCGCTACGCGTTTGCGGTCCACTAACCCTGGCGTTATGAGTAAGTGTATCTGGTGTTTCAATGAATCAACAAGGAACCATGTAGAGCACATAGTTCCCGAAGCACTAGGTTGTCCAGATAACTTCGTGTTAACGAATGAAGAGGTGTGCATAAAGTGCAACAACGGCTTAGGGCACATTGATCAGGCTGTGATTGATGATTTTGATTTCTGTGCGTTTATGGCAGGCATCCCAAGAAAAGGAGGGAAGACGCCAATCATTAGTAGCCGGGGAAACGTAAAAGGCACAGTAGAATCCAGCGGTCCCGTGATATCATTCAATATGGAGAAACATACTGTAAAAGATCATACTGGAACGGAACTGACGGGATTTAGAAAACGCGAGCGAGATATTAATGCATGCTTTGATCACAGCGAAAACAAAGGAACTGTTGGTTTTTCAGTAGAGTTTGGTCGAAGGAAGAAATTTATTCGGGGTATACTTAAAATCGCATTCTCAGCATTAACCTATTTTGTTGGTGCATCGGAAACACGGAAGGAGAAATACAATGTTATTCGTCAGTATGTCCGCAAAGGAAAGGGAACGAGGCATATTATTCTCGGTCAGGCTGAAAAATCGGGGTATCACCACAATTTTAAGCCCCCGTTGAAAACCCAATCAGGAGACTATGTAATGCAATTTATTTTGGGTGGCATTATGTTCATCGTTGATCTAAGTGAAAACGAGGTCTACTACCCAAAGTTCAAGTCTACGGCTGAGAGGATGTTTCAGCACGATCAATGGACATATCTACCAAAGTAGCGTGCACAACAATGGGTGCTATTGGATTATCGCTATCTCTCACACCACTAAGCTAGGTCGTTATTGCATTTCAATTAAATCTGCGCTATGAAGAAAAACCAACAGGTATTATCATAGGAGCATGAAAACAACACTTGATCACCTGCCTGAGCAGAAACAACAAGAATTACAAAGAGTTATAGAGATTGTTCGTGAAGAAATCGATCTCGAAATGCTCATTTTATTCGGCAGCTACGCCCGTGGAGACTGGGTAGAGGATCTTGACCCTGAAACCCTCCAGTATCGCTATCAGAGTGATTTTGATCTTCTAGTGGTTACAGAAACACCCCGCCAGGCTGATAGAATCGAGCAAAACAACCAACTTTCTCGGCGTTTGGCTAAAACAATTCACCGAACTCCAGTCAGCTTGATTGCAGAAGATATTCAATTTGTTAATCGCCGTTTAAGAAAAAGCCAGTATTTCTACATCGACATACTGCGGGAAGGAATCCTTCTATATGATTCAGGCAAGTTTCAATTGGCAGAACCAATTGAAATAACGCTAAAAGAAAGAAAAAAATTGGCTGAGGAAGATTTTGACTTTTGGATGAAAAATTCTAATGAGTACCTTAGGCAGTATGAGCACGCAATTTCTGATGAAAGCCTCAACGTTGCAGCTTTCAATCTACACCAAGTGGTAGAACGCTTGTATGGGGCTATATTACTGGTCTTTACTCGCTATAAGCCGAGCACGCATGATTTGGAAAAATTAAGTCAGAGAGTGTCAAGCACAGAGCCACGATTTTTATCTATATTCCCACGCTCTACAGAGAAAGAAAAAGAATATTTCAAGTTACTACGTAAAGCCTATGTTGATGCTCGGTACAAACAAAGCTATACAATCACTAAGGAGCAACTTTCTTGGCTTGCAAAGAGAGTACTAGAGTTACAGGCTTTAACTGAAAAACTATGCAAGGAGAAAATAGCAAGCTATGAGCAAGAATCAAGCAGTTTGGCATAACAAAAAGTTGCACCCGACCAACCTACATTATGCGACGATTCAGGTTGTGTGGTTTCAATCATCTTCATCATACAATCAAGCCCAGAATGTTTAATCCGGTTGGACGGGTGAACTTAACGTTAAGTGCAAAAAATGACGTACATTTTAGCGAAACAACGAGATGAGGATGTGGTAGAAGCATTCCGTAATTATCGCGAGTATCTTAGGCGAAACCAAGATGCATTTCCGGTTGGCGGCTATGAATTAGCGCAGTCTGAATGGTATTTCAACTTTGGCGATCACAAGTGTCCACATGATGGATGGTTGAAAAAAAGCGAGATTATTGAAAATGCCGAAGGAGAAAGGCAGCAATATCGAACAGTCACAATTAAGATAACCTTGTTGAACGCATATCACAGTGGCGAAATCACATTCATGTACCCTGAAGTATATTCATATTCACTAGGAGCTAGTAATGTTTTTCAAGGTCATGATGATTGGCGGTACGATGAATTCCGGGTTAATGAAAAGGGCCACTTGATACACGAAATTGAATGGGCTGGATATGGTTCAGCAAGCTCCTGGATTATAGAGGCGAATGATGTCTTGTACACGTATAGTGAAAACTAAGGCACTTAACCAGGCCTTCCAGCGGATACAGTCGCTGACGCGCCTGCTCCGCTGAAGGCAACGTTAGGGCTAGAAATGGACATTACGCGAGCACTGATTATTTCTATTCTTGTTGTGA
>JASFJX010000490.1:0-3912 GCA_050119385.1 Candidatus Thiodiazotropha sp.
GCTGGGAGTCGCCAATTTCCACCACAGGAAGATCCTCAGCATCGATTTTAATCAGCGCGATATCACTGCGTTCATCCTTACCAATCAGCTTGGCGACAAACTCTCTGCGATCGTTCATGCGTACCAGAATCTGGTCGGCCTCATCGACAACATGATTATTGGTAAGAATATATCCGTCCTCAGATATGATGAAGCCTGAACCCAGTGAGCGCTTTTCAGGTCCCTCCTCTGGCATTTGGAAGTCATGATTTCCAAAAAACTTTTTCATCAATTCAGCAAGTGGGCTACCCTCGGGAAAATCTTCCAGGTCGGGAATATTGAAATGCCGCAGGTTGCGGCTTAGCGACGTCTGTTTGGTACTGATGTTCACTACCGAGGGCGCGTTCTCTTCCGCCAAATCAGCAAAATTCGGCAAACTCCTTGCCTGTAGAGGCAGGGCAGTGATAAGTCCCAGTATTACTACTGTAAAGATGTGTACGGGAATTTTACTTAGTCTCATATTGCAGCTCCTGGTGGAAACTCAAGGATAACGCACCAAAATCAGGTAACAGGCCTCTGATTGATTCAGGGGTTCCTTAATCACAATTTGGAGTGGCGGCGAACGGGTATTGAGTAAACTATTTGGTCGCCAGGTTAATCACCAACATACTCCTTGGGAAACTCCACACGGGCCGTATCGGCCAGGCGCAGTATCACGGTTTGATAACCAGGTTCATCCTGCTTCTGTTCGGCAAGCAGCCGGAGCAGATAAAATCCGCCAATCAGGCCCAATAGACCACCGAGCACTTGCGGGAGTTCCCCAATTTGCCAGTTAAAATAGGTTGTCACCGCCTGCAACAGGATCGCCACCAGAATCATACAGATGAGCGGCAGCAGGTAGGCAAGAAAAGAGACTTTCAGAAGCGCATTTTCCTCTAATCCAATCACAACCTGTTCACCCGCTTTGGCATGGATGGGATTGGAGACTCTGAGTCGATTGTGGCGTCGCTTGAACAGAGCACTGAGTACCGAAGTACTACAATTCCCGGCGCTGGTACAGGTGCCACAGGCAGGACGTTGTTGTGTTTCGACAATTGCATACCTATCATCAGTACTGATGACAATGGCGGGCTCCTCAATCATGAGTCC
Organism: Candidatus Thiodiazotropha sp.; assembly: GCA_050119385.1. Taxonomy (GTDB): domain Bacteria; phylum Pseudomonadota; class Gammaproteobacteria; order Chromatiales; family Chromatiaceae; genus Thiodiazotropha. The sequence continues at coordinate 1,129 of JASFJX010000490.1, forward strand.
GCTTCAATTGCATACCTTTCACAACACCTAGAATTGTGACCGCAGGGACCTCTCCCACCGCCGTCACCTGGAAACCTTCAACCTGGCCGCCCCAGGCGTTGACAGCACCTAGACGTGACACACCGCTGAATGCCTCTTCCCTGTTTTTTGGCTCAATGAAGACTGAAAGAGAACTCAATCCATCGCTGAAAACATACTGATCTATAGGGTCACCGTCATGAGGCTCGAGCAATTGATGCTGCATTCTGAGCTTAAACCCACTGGGCAAGCCTATGAAATCCCATTTATTAGGATTGAGCAGGGGGACTTTGTTTGTCTTGTCTGGGTGATTTTTCAAACGGTAGGTGAACAGGGACTCTCTATTGTGAAGTTCACTGATTTCCGCAATGCCTATCTGCAAGTCTGTGAACATTGTCTGTTCGACCAATTCACCATGCTCATTCAACAGATCGGATTTCAGTGGGAGACCGCTCTCGATATCGAGTGCGAACCGGTAACCATAACGCAGTCGATCATTCGGCACAATCACAACCATCTGGGCCTGACGATTTGCAATCCGCGTCTTCCCTGCGTTTTGAAAACTGTAGTAGTTGTCAAGCTGATCCAGGTCCTGCGGCAGGATATTGAGAAACTTGGCGCTCGGGGTTCGCTTATCGACTGAAACCTCGTGTGATTCAGGCAATACACAGGTCACCGATTCCTCATCACGAATCACCTCACGGGGTGTTCCGTTAAGTGACATCAGGCTCTCTCTGACCCGGTCTCCTCCCTGCACTGCATGGACGATTTTCATAGTCTCGAGCTGATTATCGTGCAGATAGACGAAGGTACCCTGATAGTTCAGCTTTTGTACCGCCTGCATCATGCGTTCAAGCCAGTCCTTGGGCGATGTATCATCTACTGCGACCGAAGAGTGGGAAAACACCAGCAATAGACATAGCACCACACAGGCGTTACCGAGGCGAATATTGATATGAGAAAGCAGTGAACTCATTCCGTATGCGTCATCTACTGCTTTTTCTCGTCGTAACTGACAAAGGTTGCGTATGGCATAATTCCCTTGATGTTACTCGATGGTGATAGATCCTGATGATTCAGCAGGTAATTGTTCAGTCGTGACTCAACCTTGGGCTTTTTCAACAGCTCCCAACGGGTACCGTCTTGCGCCACATAAATCCTATTATTCTCGGTTTTTTGGTTGCTAATCGAAGACTGATCGCTAGATGCCAGCTGATTCGGCGCTTCTGATCCACCTGGATTGATCAACTGCGGAGCCAAAACGACTGCTATAGCTGTCAGCGATGCTGCAATCGCTAACCCGGTCATAGCCCGCTTCCTGTTGGAATGGCGCTTCAAATTAGCGGGAGCCAGTACCACCGGCTCGCTTTCAAGGCGCTGGCTGATTTTTTGGGCCATAGCGGGGTCATGGAGTTGGCCAAGTTCGTTACGCATCGCATCCCCTATTAGATGGTAGCGTGACCAGATGTCCAGATTCTCCTGATTATTCTTTAGCTTGTTGATTTCACCTGAAACTTCATGCCTTGAAATTTCATCGTCTACCAGTGCTGATAATCTCTCGAACTCTTGCTCAGTCATCTCTATGTGCCTGATATTACGGTTTTAACAAAGGTCTCAGTTTTTTGTCGATCGCCTCGCGTGCCCTGAATATGCGCGAACGCACCGTCCCGACCGGACAGGACATGGCATTGGCAATCTCCTCGTAGCTCATACCCTCGAGCTCCCTCAATACTATTGCTGTACGAAGATCCTCGGGCAGATCGTCGATGGCTTTCTGCACCGTCATGCCGATTTCGTCCGTCAATACATGATTCTCCGGTGTACCTGTCTCCTTTAGACGCATTCCAACGTCCATTTGTTCAGCCACTTCAGCCTCAACATCATCTGAAGGCGGACGCCGTCCCTGAGCCACGAGGTAGTTTTTGGCCGTATTGATGGCGATCCGGTAGAGCCATGTGTAAAAAGCACTGTCACCACGGAACTTAGGCATGGCCCTGTACGCCTTGATAAAGGCCTCCTGGGTCACATCCAGCACCTCATGCGGATCCCGGATATAGCGTGAGATCAGATTGGTGATCTTCTGCTGGTATTTGAGCACCAACAGGTCGAAAGCCTTCTTATCACCCTGCTGAACTCGTGCAACGAGTTCCTGATCGATTAACCGCTCGCCCATCCGGGCCGATACCTCCTCGTGACGGGCACATCCAGTGCACAGTCCCATTGACAGTCAAAATGTTGATTAGTTCGCGTAACCCCCGGCTTAAATTGATCTAGTTCAATGAATTGTCAAATTAAGCTAGGATGCGTTACTTCTGGATGCGCATTATCACCATAACGACTCGACCCCGCAAATATGACAACTGATTATCATCATGACGTCCTCATCATCGGCAGCGGTGCAGCAGGCCTGAGCCTGGCCCTGCACCTGGACAGGCACCTGAAAATAGCCGTTATATCCAAGCGTGAGCTTGAAGAGAGCAATACCTACTATGCCCAGGGCGGAATCTCCGCCGTACTGGATGAAGAGGACAGTATTGCGTCGCATGTGAAAGACACACTTATCGCAGGCGTCGGACTATGCGATGAAAAAATAGTTCAACAAGTGGTGGAACATGGTCCGATGAATATCGACTGGCTGCTCAAGGGGGGCGTCAATTTCACCCGGGATGATACTTCGTCGTCGAGTAGCGGTTATCACTTGACCCGGGAGGGTGGACACTCCCACCGCCGGGTAATCCATGCTGCCGATGCCACCGGCAAAGAGGT
>JASFJX010000491.1:0-3898 GCA_050119385.1 Candidatus Thiodiazotropha sp.
ATTGCCAACCAAACATTGCGGCATAGGATCCTGGTGCCCAAGGATTGGGTGCCAGGGTTGTTTTGCTTGAAATTCAGTAAAACCGGCTTCCTCGCTACCATACCTCAATCCCCTCCGTACCACACTGAATAGCTTCTGCTCAGCGCAACAGATCCTCGATGAGCCACAGGCGTTGATCTTGTCCCTCAAACTTTTTCCACAACTGGCTGTAGGTAAACCCTGACCGAGGATGGACTTCATCACCCGCCACATCCGACAAAGGCTGCAAGACAAAGGCATATTTCATAATTTCTTCTCTAGGCAGCTGGATCGTTCCATCATCGATAATCTGCTCCCCATAAGTCAGCAGATCGATATCCAGGGTACGTGACGCACAACTGTCCGGGGAACGATTTCTGCCATGACGAGCTTCCAGCTGTCGCAACTCCACAATCAGTTCTCGCGGTGAACGCTCAGTGTAGATCCCTACGACCAAGTTGTAAAAATTATCGCCCTCGAGCCCGACAGCCTCACTCTCGTAGATCGGTGAGATCCGCAATTCACCAAAAATGGCCTCAAGATCTCGTATAGCTTGGGGAATATGCTTCTCAGGCGCTATGTTGCTACCCAAGCTCAACCAAACATTCACAACCCCAAGCTCAGTCACGACTACCTCGTTCGATCACTACGCCTACATCCCGTGCGGCACTAACCGCCCCTACCTTGTTGAGGGTCAATCGAATCCAAGGTACGTTGAACTCTTGCAAAATAATCTCGGCACAACGTTCAGCCAAGGTCTCGACCAACTGAAATTCACTCTCTTGAGCATAAGAGACAAGACGTTTACTCACCGCTTTATAGTCGAGAGTATCTTCGATGGCGTCGGTAGCCGCTGCTTTTGCGATATCGGCACCCATTTCAAGATCGAAAATAACTGTCTGCCTGATCTTCCGCTCCCAGTCATAGATACCGATCACGGTATCGACACGCAGATCCCGGATGAAAACTATATCCATAAATATGTGGCCATATACTGTATAAAAAACCCATGGTAGTTGAGAATAGACAGCGAGCAAACCCCTAGCCAGATTGTTTCATCCAGGTTAGACAACGGCCAAGCCTTGTATTATGGCCGTATCTGTACCAACATGAGCCCGTTTTTAAGAGGCCGAACCCAGACTATCTCTATTTCATATACCATGCAGAAGATATTTATCAATCCTGGCAGCCCCGTTAGGGTGTCAGAAAAAGGCAACCCGTTGTTTCTGAACGTATAATAAGTTACCCAAGTGTAAACATGATCACAGATTCTCTACTCGTCATTGGAGCTTATCTATTGGGTTCCATTTCAAGCGCCATCATTGTCTGTCGTGTCATGGGATTACCCGATCCGAGAAGTCAGGGGTCGAATAATCCAGGAGCCACCAATGTATTGCGGATAGGCGGCAAAAAGGCAGCAGCCATCACCCTGCTAGGTGATTCGCTAAAAGGGTTCCTGCCCATGCTTGCTGCGCATCTGCTCGGAGCAACACCGCTACTTCTCGCCTTCGCCGGCACGGCGGCTTTTCTCGGCCACCTCTATCCGGTATTTTTCAGATTCAGGGGTGGCAAAGGGGTGGCAACCGCCCTGGGTGTGCAGTTTGGTCTCCACTGGGGGATAGGATTAGCGGTTGCATCGATCTGGCTGTTCATCGCAAAAATAGTCAACATCTCCTCACTCTCAGCCCTTGTTTCAATGGCATTGGCGCCGTTGATCGTATGGTTCATCTGGCCGGAGCCTGAACTCGTGGTGATGCAGATCCTGATGTCGTCCATGCTCTTTTGGCGCCATCGCAGCAATATTCATAACCTGCTCCAAGGCGCGGAAGGGACCATCAGCAATCAAGATAACAGTGAAGAATAGTACAATGCCGGACTTCGACACCATTGAGTATGCGAACCAAATAACCTGTATCGATACCCATTATCAGCGGCCCGAGCTGGCTGCCTGCTATCTCCTGGAATCCGAGGGTGAAGCGGTTTTTATAGACACCGGAACCACTCATAGTGTCCCCAACCTCATGCATATCCTGTCGGTTAAAGGGATTCAGGCCTCTCAGGTAAAATATGTGATACCGACTCATGTACATCTCGATCATGCCGGCGGCGCCGGGGAATTGATGCGCCAACTGCCCAATGCTTCACTCGTAATCCACCCCTATGGCGCCAAACACATGATCGATCCGTCGAAACTGATTGCCGGCGCTACTGCTGTCTATGGCGAGGAACAATTCGAGCGGCAGTTTGGCAAGCTGATACCCATTGCCGAGGAGCGCGTCATCGAAGCGCCCGATGGAATGCGGGTGAGTTTCGGTAACAGAGAACTGTTGATTTTGGATACCCCGGGACATGCCCGACACCATTTCTGTATCTACGACGCCATGAGCCAGGGAATATTCACCGGCGACACCTTCGGCCTCTCCTATCGAGAATTCGACACCGAGCATGGCCCATTCATCATACCGACAACTACCCCGGTACAATTTGATCCAGAGGCATGGCAATCCACACTGGCGCGATTGATCACCCTGTCACCTGAACGTATCTATCTGACCCATTATGGCGAAATTAACAAGCCAAAGGAGATGGCCGAAAAACTGAGTCGATATATCGATGAGTTTGTCGCCATTGCCAAGGCATCCAGCGCCGCCCCGGGTGAGGAACGAATTTCCGATATTCGCAATAACCTGAGGGATTGGTTGATGGTAAAACTCCAGGCCCATGGCTGCTCTCACCCACCCGAGATCATTGAGCAGCTGATGTCAATGGACCTGCTATTGGACGCTCAGGGCCTGGACGTGTGGCTGACACGCCTGGCGCAGACATAGAAGCACCGTGACGGGCACACCCATTCAACAAGGTTTTGAACCACTCTGGTCCCAGGCGAATGTGCAATCCAGCCTGGACAGTACATAGATCATACCTTGCTCTCCATCGCCGATCATCATCGACAGCGGCGTATGCTTATTGAATTTATGGTTTCGCTGACGCAACCATCGCTTACCCATGCTCGGATTGGTGGGATATGTCGTGCGCAACGCGTCATCGATCCGCACCAGATAATTAACTCTTCTCATGACATCGGGACTATCCGGCAGTGGCTTGTTATAGCGATATTGCGCAAAATGGCGCGCCTTTCCCTGTAGATCCAACAACGCCATGATCTCTTCTGCGCGCAGCCCCCAGCTCTCGAACATATTCATCACACCGCGAGTAATTGCCAATCGGTCGTTCAAGGTCCTGCTCGCACCGGTATCTTGTATAGTTGCCATATTCCGCCCTATTTCCTAGATAAAAACTTGGTTATACAGAATAGCAGGATTTGTCTGCATAAACCCCGCGATAATTCAGGGTTTACTCCACAAAGCTTGCCACCATCGCCTACGATTCTTCGGCATCACCGCGGCAGGAAGATCAACAGGAGGCAGCTTGCTCAGCACCCAACCGGGTAGCGGTGGATTATCACTATATCCACATGAGACACCTAGGTTATTCGGATCGTAGATTTTAATGAAACAGGGCTGGTCGAGATTGTCCGCATAGACAATGCCACAATACGCTTCGTCATGTTCTGTGCGCAAAAGAGCATCGATGCTTTCAATGAACTTGAGCACCATGTCGGGTTCCGAGGTGGAGGTCGGTGGCGGCTCCCCTATGGCGTAGATATACCAGCCGCCATCGGCATCCTCTTTCAGAATCTGCCACAAGGCATCTAGCTGAGGCCACCTTAGCGTTGAGGTAAAGCTACCCCTGAAGGCTTGCAGATAGGCATTCGGCTCATCCACAGAAGATAGCTTTTTCATAGAGTGATTTCTGCCTTTTTTCAGCTTGAAATAAAGTATTTTGCGGTGTCACAGTTGAGCGATTAACCCGTTATTGC
>JASFJX010000492.1:0-3893 GCA_050119385.1 Candidatus Thiodiazotropha sp.
ATTAAACCTGAAGAAATTGATGCTGCAATGAAGAAAAGACTGGAAGCACTAAGTAATAAGTTAAGCATTTAAAAATATGCAACTAGTTGAGAAAGAAACATGGAAAGAAACATGGACACCCAAAATCCCAACAAAACCACAGGACAGATGGAATGAGAGGGCAGATGGGAGCAGATGGGGAGGTAGATGGGGAAGGTAGATGGGGACACCCATTAATTAAAAGTTTGAAATACAAGACAATTCAATAACATAATCAATTACGCACTAATACAATTGATTGATGGATGGATGCCCTAGGTTTATGAAGAAGTGACATTTTACCCCTGACCCCAGGTAGGCATATGCTATGCTTAGTATGCATTGATATGGAAATTGCTATGAAACACTGGATTCTGTTACTCGCCATCATTTCCCTCCCCCTCCACGCAGAAATCTATAAATGTGTCGATGAAAAGGGAAAAACCACCTTCAGCCAGTTCCCCTGTGATGACTCGGCAGAGATCATCACGGTAAAAACCACTCAACCAGCACAGCCTGAAAAATCAGTGTCAGAATATTCTTCTGAGCTTGAGGCCATCAGTATCCGTACTGAGATCCGGAAGCTGGAAAAACGTAAACGGTTGCTACAGCGCAAACTGAATACCGAGTTGGCTGCGCTCAAAAGAAAAAAGCTGCTAGCCAATAATAACCTGGCTGGTGCCACGTGGAAGCAGAGCATCTCAAGTGAAATGGAGGCTATGTCGACAAGTTATACCAGCAAAATTCAAACAACACAGGACCAGATTGAAGCGGCAAAGGCCGATCTGAAGGACCTGAAAAATCCCGCTAAACATCCAGGGAATAGCTGGTAAGATTGAGCGCCGCCCCTAAGATCTCATTGCCCCGCACAAAGGCCTTGGTGTCAACCGCAACGCTCTGTTCCGATCGCCCGCAGGGTCCCTCCCCCAGTCATGCTCAAGGTGCTTGTGCCATCGGCATTGTGAGCGGTGACCGTCCCGGTCAATATGGGTTGCTAAAAGCAGACTGGGACACCCACTATAAAGCAGACTGGGACACCCACTATTTTTCTAGTAGATAACTGATTAATCATCAACGAGAAAAGAGTGTAGACATCAAATCAAACAATTCAGATAATCCCTTTAATTTTGGACAATGCGGGCTTTCAAGTATGAAACGAAGCAGGAGACAAACTAAGTCTTCTGCAAAATAATGCGTCTGTGTAGCCTCAATATGATCGATATCCTGATAAAGTTCTATTTCATTGATTTATAATCATCTCTAGTAGATACAAACGATGGGGATCTCGATTTTTGATTTTGTCCCGATTTTGTTGGCCGGTTTTGCGGCGTTTTGTCCATCGTCAGCACCCGACTTAGTAGAACGTGGCGCTGAATATCGGTCCGGATTGACTGATTAGGGAGTAATCTGCGCGTACACCACCCCCAGCTAGTGGGCCGCTCGGTAAATTCGGTAACTCTCAGCCGCACCACAAGCGCCATTGGCAAGGCATGCGAGCGTAGGACTAGCCGTCGCTAATTCAAGCGAGCATAACACCGCCAATGGCGCTTGTGGCGCGGCCCAAAGGGAGCCCCGCTACTGGGCCAATTCTGCGTTGCACTTCTTGGAAAGGGCATGCCGTTCCCGGCCAAGTGCGCCTTGCCTTGGCCCAGTAGCGGGGCTCTGAGTGTTACCGAATTTACCGAGCGGCCCACTAGTCTATCTCGTCGCCCGAGCGGCCATGGAATGCGACGATATGCCAACCGTCGGGCGCGGAGCAGGTGACGCAGTTGGATGTGGTGGTGCCACCGAAGAGACTTTGACCGTAGCTGGTCTCGTACCGGGCAGAAAAAACCTCGTGGAGCCGTTATCCATGCCCACGCAAAGATATGCGGAGGTGAGGTATTCACCGGTCGTCTGGGTCAGCACCGGCTCATCACCGCCCATGCCGCCGTGGCTAAAAGAAGAACCGTTAGAAAGGATAATTGGGTGACATATTTTGTTACCTGCCTACTCCATTGATTCCAATTTTTATAAATAATGTCGATATACAAGATTATATATTTGGGATGCCCTTATATTGGGGGAATGAATATTGGGTGTCCCTGTCTGACACGTCTGACGAATTCTTAATAAGTGTGTTAGACGGGAGGAACCTCACCCCGTCTGTTCCCCATCTGACGCACGGAGGTTTCGCATTGCAGCTACCAATGGATAACTACATACTGTCACAGCGCATACAATGAGACAAGAATATAGCCACCACTTAATGGTGTAACACTGCCATTGACATATGGCGAGAGGTCAGCCTTAGTAAACAGGTCCGCCTTCAGTGCCTCAATCCCTGACAACTCATACATATTATCCACTGCCTGTTTTTTAATGCCATTCTTTGCCCTGTCAGGCAACCAGGTATCATAAAATTCCGCACTAATCCTGTCGTTTGATATACTGTCAAATTGCGGGCTGTTTTCCAGAATATAGGCTTTGTCTGAAGCAGAAAACTCCAACAGTGCACGCAGACTGCCTGTGCCCCTTTCAGCGGACTCATCGACCTGCCATTTCACGGAAAGTGGTTGTTTTGGCAGGGAAATCAGTTTAGGTAATATACCTAACTCATCATAAACGGCTATATTCATCGATTCTGTTGTAGACACTGTATTATCACACCCTGACAACATTAAAAAACTAAAAAATACAAGATACCAGTACAGCATAATCTATATCCTGTTTGTACTAGCCCGATTATTCTGGGGTTGCCTGTGACGTGGTCTGATTCTTGAGTCCATACTTGCCACACCGAGGTTCGAACCCTTCCAGTTGAAACTTCGTCTTAAGATAGATGATTGAAAATAACCATAAGCGAAACCGACCACAACAAACCTCCCATTCTCATTGTCTGGGATACCTGTTGCAATATCCGCAGCCCCTGGATTGAAGTTATATTGATCTTCTGCATGCAAAACCATATTCATCCTGAATTCCGGTGCTAGAGTAGTACCTGGAAATGTCCTGACAGTGACATCACCGCTCAGCCAGATCATGTGGGCTCCAATAGCCTTCTGCCAGTTTTCCGTTGCAGGGTAGGGAAAATGTTTCCGCACATTAGGTAGTTTTGGATCACTGGTACCACATGGAATAGGAGGACCGGTAAAACTGAATTTCGAAGGTTTCTTATTTGTCTTCCATAGCTTCATAGCGGCATCTTGTGCATCCAAGATCGCATTGCGTAGCGTCATTCTTCCACTATTGTCATTATTTACATATCGTTCATATGAAAACTGACGTGGTTTTCCTTCTCCATCCAGATAGTGCCGATATGCAGCCACACCATCAGATAGATTAGGGCGAAGTGTTTCAGCCCCCTCAAGCATTGAACGCCACTTAAATAAAGCCCAATAATCGGCAAGTTCCGGTGAGCGCTTTGGGAATTTCGAAAAGCCGGCATCATGCACAATATGCGGTCTGACACTAGGGCCAATTTTATATAGACCCTTTGTGTCGACCGTCGAAGATACATATGATCCTTTTGACACGTTGCCTGGTATTGTTTCGCCATTGCGGCCTTTAGTGTCCTGCTTGGGTATATCATCCGGTTTGCGCTTTTTTCCTGCTCTTGACAGTTCTCTATCAATATCCGAGGTATTAGGATTGCCATTGGTGCGTACTTCACGAGATGATTTTTGCTTGATTGTCTCCCTAATCTCTACCAGCTTCATGCTGTCTCCTTTGAATACCAGAACTCTTCCAAATTTAACCTACATGTCGAGTGCGAGGTTCACTAGCGAACGATTCTAGCGCCAATCAGTCTACATGGACAGCCCCCAGATACCCCGACTTAACTTGAACAGAGTTTTTTACTGTGATTGTCTATGTAATACTTTGAACATCCATTC
>JASFJX010000493.1:0-3890 GCA_050119385.1 Candidatus Thiodiazotropha sp.
CCTGGTTGACGATGGCCTTGACCAGTAACCCGACAAGACCGCCGCCAGAACTGCCACCTTCATCGCTGTTCGCTAAGGCGCTACCCTCCCACAGCAGTTGACCTGTCCTCAAATCGATAAGTTTGGCGTCGGCTGCGACTGTTGTTGTACTGGAGATGACGGTATAGGTGGTGCCGTATTTCTTGATGTTGATGTACAGTCCAGCATCGGCACCGAAGATCTCCAGCAATTTCGATGGGGCAACGGCGTGAATGTCTCCCGGCGAAGTCAGTCCGTTCTCGCGGAAAGTGCGTTCTACGACGGTCACTGGAAACACATAATAACCGGATTCAGCCAGCGGAAGCGTTACCTGGGCAAGCACGCTGTTAGGCGCATTCACATCAAACGAATCGTTGACGGGCGGCAGCACCAGGATGGATTGGGGTTTGCTCTGGCGAAAAGCTGAGTAATCATAGGGCTGTGTTGTCGCACAACCTGTCAATATACCGCCGATGAGAAGGGCAGCGATGCCCAGGCCAAGTTTCCTGATCAAGATTGCGATCCTCATTGCTTGTTGAACCTGTGCATCAGGAAGTCCATGAATGATGAAGATTCCGGGAATAGTGTTTTCTCGGTTTCGAGTTCTTGGATCATCTGTTCTTGCTCGCCAATCTCTGCATAGAGGAGGGCTAGATGAGCGTGGAATCCCGGCGGCAGTGCAGCGTCTTTCGAGCGGGCTTTCTGGATCTCCTCCTCAAGTGCGGTTATCTGTTCTTCAGGCCCGGCTTCCCCCTTGAAGTGTTTGTATACTTGCGTCTGATAGCTACCCCAATGATAAAGGGGCTTCGGCTGCGATGCGCAGCCTGTCAGCACGAGTGCATAGAGTGCAAAGACGGCGGTGTGGCGGGCAAGCGTATGTATTCGCTTCATGTTAATTACCTAGCGAACACTTATTCTGCTGGAACCCAGGCGCCTGAATCAATACCTGCAGTCAGGTTGTTAATCGCTTCACGGATAGCAAGATCCAGTACCTTTCCGTTGAGTGTCGAGTCATAACTCGCGGTACTGCCGAAACCGATCACCTCTCGATTCGAGAGGCTATACTCGCCGGCTCCGTGTGCTGAAAACACGACCTCGGAAGTCTGGACGTTGACAATATTCAGATTGACCTTTGCGTAGGCGATCTGTGATTTACCGCGTCCTAGTAAGCCGAACAGCTGCTTATCGCCCACCTCCTTGCGACCGAATTCGGTGACATCGCCAGTCACTACGAAATCGGCTCCTTTGATCTGCTGGGTTATTTTCTTCAAGCCTGCTTCCTGACTGGTTTCCTGCATGTTGTCGCGGTCCAGCACTCTAAAGCGCCCAGTCTGCTGCAGGTGGGTGATCAAGATGGTTTTGGCCTGACTACCCAGGCGGTCCACTCCATCGCTGAACAGGCCGCGCATATAGCTGGAGCGATTATCGAATTTGCCTACCGAGATGGGGCTGCGAGAACCGTGGTAGGGTACGCTGGCAGTGGCTACCTCAGCCACTTCGAGCGAGCGTGATTGCTCTGTTGCGCAACCGGACAGCACCGCCAGTGCAAAGGCTATTAAAAGTAAAGACACTTTGTTTTTCATTGATCTAATGCCGCTTTGTGGTTGTGAATTCCAAAATACAATGAACCTAAGAGCAGGGAAAGGCAGCATAGAAGAGACTTTCAGACCAATGGATCGATCTCGCATACACAGGCGACCCCAACTTGTGAAATGCAGAATAAACGCTTTTTTCCATGCAAGTCAACGGGTAATCCCTAATCCAACGATCAGCGTTCCTAAAAAAAATAGAGACCGTTTGCAATAGCAACTCTACATGGAATTACCGTATATTCTGGCTTAGTAAATTAGTGACACGACACAAGGAGTCGAGGCATGGAGCTACTATAACTCAGGCGAGGTACACGCGGGCATGGCCGTCCTTCGGCAATCATCCCATCGTACCGGCAAGGTACTTTTGAAGAACAATATGAGACACCACACTAGTGGCTAGTCGCCAGGTTAAGAAGAAGCCGGATCCTGTTTGATCGGCACAGGAGAGACCCGCCAGATCCGTTCGCAATACTCCTTGATGGCCCGGTCCGATGAGAACCAGCCGCAGCGGGCTGTATTGAGGATCGACGAGCGGGTCCATTTGGATGGCTCATTCCAGGTTTGATCCACCTGTTGTTGGCATGCTCGATAGGTTGAAAAATCCTCGAGCACAAAAAAGTGGTCATGTTCCAGTAAATTTTCGACCAGGGGCCGGAACCTTGAATTATCCCCAGCGGAAAAGCGACCGCTTGTGATGGCGTCGATGGCTTCTCGCAATTGCGGATCCGTAATATAGCGCTCCCGTGGATGGTAATGGCTGGCGCGACGGGTGGTTACTTCCGATTCGGTGAGTCCAAATAGAAAGAAGTTATCATTACCCACCCGCTGGCGTATCTCTATGTTGGCGCCATCCAGGGTGCCGATGGTCAAGGCGCCGTTGAGTGCGAACTTCATATTACCCGTACCGGAGGCCTCCATCCCCGCGGTAGAGATCTGTTGCGAAAGATCTGCGGCGGGGTAGATATTCTCGGCATTGCTGACATTAAAATTGGGCAGGAAGGCGACACGCATCCTGCCGTGAACATCCGGGTCGGAATTGATGGTGTTGGCGACAGCGTGGATCAATTCGATGATAAGTTTGGCATAGTAGTAGCCCGGTGCTGCTTTGCCGGCAAACAGCCAGGTGCGTGGCGGTGTATCTGTGTGCAAACCTTGTTTCAGTTCCAGATAACGATTAATGATGTTGAGGATGTTCAGGTGTTGCCGTTTGTATTCATGGAAACGCTTGATCTGGCAGTCGAACAGGCTGGCCGGCTCCACTTCGATGCCTGAGGTCTTGAGGATGGCCTGAGCGAGTCGCTGTTTGTTATGTCGTTTGACTTCGCGCCAGGCAGCTTGAAAGTCGGTTTTGTCCGCCCACTCCTCAAGTTCCTGCAGGCGTTCCAAGTCCCCGGTCCAGGCATCACCGATGGTGTCGTTTATCAGTGCGGCCAATTTTGGGTTTGCCAGAATCAGAAAACGCCGTGGGGTAACGCCATTGGTGATGTTGGTGAAACGTTCCGTATCCAGGGTATAGAAATCCTTCAAAACACGTTCTCTCAACAGGCGGCTATGCAGTTTCGCCACGCCATTGATGCGCTGACTGGCGACAGACGCCAGATGGGCCATGCGTACACTCCGACCCGATCGCTCATCGATGAGAGAGAGCCTGGCCAGCAGGGCGCCGTCATCTGGTGATTGCATTTTGACACTCTCCAGTAGGCGGTGGTTGATTTCGTAGATAATTTCCAGATGCCTGGGCAGGATTTCGCCTATCAGCTCCACGGGCCAGGTTTCAAGGGCCTCCGGAAGCAGTGTGTGATTGGTATATGAGACAGTTCTACGTACCAATTGCCATGCCTTGCCCCAGTCCATTTGATGAACATCGATCAACAGGCGCATCAATTCAACCACCGCGATTGCCGGATGGGTGTCGTTGAGCTGAATGGCGAATTTCACCGGCAATAGATCCATTGAGGCATTCTGTTGCAACAGCAAACGGAGAATATCCTGAATCGTGCAGGAACAGAAAAAATATTCCTGTTCCAGGCGCAGGCGTTTGCCCTGCATTGGCTCATCGTTGGGATAGAGCACTTTGCTGATGGTCTCCGAGGCGATTTTTTCCTCTACCGCGCGTTCGTAGTCACCGACGTTGAAAGCATCGAGTTTGAAAGACTCGCAGGCCTGGGCATTCCAGAGCCGTAACAGGTTGACAGTCGGTACCCGGTATCCGGGTATCGGCGTGTCGTAGGCCACACCTTTGACCAGGCGTTGAGGGCGCCAACGAACGCGATAGTGGCC
>JASFJX010000494.1:0-3889 GCA_050119385.1 Candidatus Thiodiazotropha sp.
CTTTTCTATGGCGATCGCGGAGGTATGAACCTGCTCTATATGAATGATGAACAAAAAGACCTGACTCAGTTCTATGATCAGCAGAGCTTCAAGGCCTTCAGCGTTTTGACAGATCGTCCACTCTCTGGCGCCGAAGAGGGTCTCGAGCAAAACCTGAAGAGTCATATCGAAGAGTGTGTTCGCCTTATAGGCGAGCCCAACACCTATGTCTTTTTGGCCGGACAGGAGAAGGCGGCCGATGTGCTGGATAGTTTAATGGCAGAGAGATTCGGCTCGAAAGAGGCATGGGAGAAAATCAAGACCGACTTGGTTGAACAGGATCGTTGGGCGGAGCTGCTCTATCACTGAGAGCAGCCTTGTGTATAGCATACCCCCTTTTTGTTTGCTTAGTTTCGTACATAATCGCGTCTCCCTCGGCTAAAAGCGTTTCGATAGTGGGGTGTTTTTCTGGGTCAAACTCAACAATACCATGGGAGAATGAGATATCGTATGCTAATCTGGCTTCATGGATGGCAACATTTAAGCTTTGACGAAACCGCGTGACAAGCATCTCTGCCGTCTGAATATTGGAATTGGTGAGCAGTACGGCAAACTCATCACCACCCAGTCGAGCAATAATATCCGATTTACGGCAAACCCTCTTCATTTGTTTGGCAAAAAGCATGAGTGCGCAGTCTCCTTCAGCATGCCCGAACCGGTCATTGATAGGTTTAAAGCTGTCGAGATCCATAAACACAAGCGAGGCAGTCATCTTCTCTCGTTTGTAGAGATTCAGACTATGCTGTGCCAGCAACATAAAACCACGCCTGTTGGATATTTGAGTAAGCTCATCCATCGTGGCCAGCTGCATGGCCGCAAGCTCTCGCTCCACCATTGAAGCAAGATCAATAAGCGCCTCTAGATCTTCCTTATCGAAATATCTGGGTTCACGGTCAATGATGCACAAGGTCCCAAGCTTTCTCCCATCCATGCTCCTGATTGGACAACCAGCATAAAAACGAATATAAGGCTCATTTAGCACCAATGGATTATCCTTAAATCGTTCATCTTTAATCGCATTGGGTATAACAAATAGTTTATCGCCAAGTATTGCATGACCACAAAAAGAGATATCACGGGGTGTTTCACCGGCACTCAGTCCTACGCAGGATTTGAACCATTGGCGATCTTCATCAACAAGGCTAACGAGTGAGATAGGCACCCTGAATAGCCTTTTGGCCATTCGTGTAAGGCGATCGAAACGCTCTTCCGGTGGGGTATCAAGAATGTTAAGTGAGTGAAGCGTGGATAGACGGGCTTGTTCGTCTGAAGGGATATCGGGTTTCTTCACTGTTGCCTCCTTTCACTCATCTTCCTTGGGCCTGGCACTGTTCACACTAATCCTTTATGAAATGTGTGGTTTTCCCTATTCCAAATAATTCGCCCGGAAACGCGATAATCGCGACTGTTGGCTAGTTTCTTTGCAAAGCATCCGGGTGAAACATTCGGATTAAAGCCTCACCAGGCTATAAAACGTATCAGCATTCAATTCAATAGTAGCATCGTTAGACAGTTCCTGAATCTCCTTAAGATGCGCTTGTTTGAATCGTTCGAGTTGCTGTGGGTCCAATTCACTCAGAAGCGATTTGAAATTAACACTGTTTAATAAAGACCACCATTCAGCAATAGTGATGGAATATCGAATCGGCTCATGGATCACATCAAGCGTGTTAAATGTACTCGCAGTTATTAGTTCTTCGATCTGTTGCTGAGACTTCAGCCTGTCTCTCAGACGAGAGGGCGGTGCCACTTTGTATTCGTCCTCGAGCCGCGTGAGAAATAGCTCGGCATAGGGATTGAACGCTGCTTGGGTAAATGAGGAGAAAATAAACAGTCCACCTGGCTTTGTGATTTTACAGATCGCTTGATATGTCGCCTCCATATCAGGATAGAAGAACAGGCTATATCCACAACTAACGACATTAAAACTATCCTTGCCATATGTCATACTATCCACATCGCACTGCCTGAAGGCAATATTGGCAATACCTTCAACCCTGGCCTTTGACTTGGCAATCTCCAACATTCCCTGCGAAAGGTCGATAGCCTCTATGCTTGCGGTTTGGTGTTTGCGGGCAATTTCGATTGCAACAGCCCCGGTGCCTGTGGAGATATCGAGAATTTTCAATCCATCCGCAGACGGAACCAACTCGGCCATTCTCGACGCGGAAATGGCAAAGAATCTGTTTTCGTCATAAACGCGAGCAATATCGTCAAACGTTGCTTGAATGCCCTTTTTATAGTCTTCACCATTCATAACAATGACTTATTAATACTTCATAACGCCTTGATTGGAGTAAATGGTAGGATCGGCAATGCCGGCATCGGCAAAGCCCTTTGCACGCAGGCGGCAGGCGTCACAGACCCCGCAAGCCTCGCCTGCCTCGGTGGCCTGATAACAGGACACAGTCTGGCTGTAGTCGACACCCAAGGCCACCCCCTGACGGATGATTTCCGCCTTGGTCAGTTCAATCAGGGGTGTGTGTATATGATAGGAGGCACCCTCAACAGCTGCCTTGGTGGCCAGATTGGCGAGATTTTGGAAGGCCTGGATGAATTGAGGACGGCAGTCAGGATAACCGGAATAGTCCACGGCATTGACACCTATGAAGATATCCTGGGCCTGCAATACCTCCGCCCACCCCAGAGCGAGGGAGAGAAACACCGTATTTCTTGCCGGTACGTAGGTGACAGGAATACCGCTACCCATCTCCTCGGGTACCTGTATGGACTTATCAGTCAAGGCGGAACCACCGATATCATCAAGACCGATATGCACCACTTTGTGCGCATCCGCTCCAAGCGATGTAGCCATTCGCGATGCGGCCGCCAGCTCAGCGGCGTGGCGCTGACCATAGGCCATGCTGAGGGCATGGCAGGCATAGCCCTGGCTGCGGGCAATTGCCAGCACTGTCGCCGAATCCAGCCCCCCCGAAAGCAGTACTACCGCAGGTTTACTCATCACTCATCTTCCCGCTTGATTGCCCCACAACAATTTATGCAGCTGTAGCTGCAGCCGGGCCCGCACCCGGTCCTCGACCATCCAATCGGCCAGTTGCGTGGGATTCATCTTATCCTGGGCAGGGGAAAAGAGTACCTCGCACCTGTCCATGATCCGCAATGACTTCAGCTGTTCGCAACTCCACTCATAGTCGCCCCTGTCGGTTATTACGAACTTGACCTGGTCATCCGCTTTTAAACAATCGAGGTTCGATATCCTGTTTCGCTCCTCTTCACCGGACCCAGGTGTCTTGAGATCCACTATCCTGGTAACTCGTTCATCGACACCGCTTATGTCTAACGCTCCGCTGGTCTCCAGCGAAACCCGATAATCGGCATCACACAAAGCGCTCAGCAGAGCAAGGCAGCCCTTCTGCGCCAGCGGCTCACCCCCGGTCACGCAGACATAGTCCGCCTGGAAGGCATCGACCTGTTGCAGAATCTCTTCGAAGGAGAGCCACTCACCCCCACTGAAGGCGTAAGCGGTATCACAGTAGTCACAGCGTAATGGGCAGCCTGTGAGACGAATGAAAACCGTGGGATAACCTGTGCTCCTCCCCTCCCCCTGCAGGGAGAGGAAGATCTCGGTAATGCGGAGTTGAGACATATTCAGTAGCGGGAAGGACCTCTCCGTTCAATGCCCCTCACTGGTCAGCCGTTGCAAACGCTTCTGCGCCAGGCGCGATTCGGTTGTGGCTGGGTAGTTGTTGATCAATTCGTTTAGAATATTTCTGGATTCCGCCCAGTTTTTCTTTTCGTAATAGATATATCCCATCTTCAACATGGCCCCAGGTATCTTGGGACTGGTCGGATATTTTTTGGGAATCTTGATGAATTCTCCCAGAGCGGT
>JASFJX010000495.1:0-3887 GCA_050119385.1 Candidatus Thiodiazotropha sp.
TGGATTCACGAAAATGTACCAAAGGACGTGCACCTGATTACCAATGACTAAATTATCGATTACTATGCCCAGCGACCACATGGGGAAAAAATCGACTCGTTGGAGAAGATCAAAAAGGCCTTGGTTAATTCGCAACCGCCTTATTTCGTGGCGCTAAAGGCCGACGATGAAGAGAAACCCTCATTTATGGATTTGTTCCAAAAGCCGCCGATGGTGGTGTTTAGAAGTAACCGGGCGGACGAGTCTCTGATTATCTTCGAAGTGAAGTAGTTATTATTAACACGACATACTTAGTTGCCGGGTTAATCGCTTCTCAGACCGATCGCCCGGACAATACCTGCTGCTCTGTTGGGCCAACTATAGGCGGAAGCATCATGTCGCGCTTGTTGCGCAAGTTTACCTGCCAGTTGACGATTGTGCCTAAGTGTTTTTACCGCCTCCGACCAGGCTGTTGGGTCTTGCGGATCCACCAACAGTGCATTCCGCCCCTGCTCGAGTATCTCTCTTAGTGGTGGAATGTCGCTGGCGATGATGGCTCTTCCCGCGGCCATGGCCTCGAACAGTTTCATGGGACTGATTGCGTCAGCATGGCTCAGTGCCTGCTGATAGGGTAGCACCACCAGTTCGCTCTCGGCATAGAGTGATGCCACGTCCCGGTGGGGAACGGCTGGCTGGTAATGCAGATTAGGCATATCTGATACTCGATCATCGCAATCGCCCACCAGATGTACTTCACAACTGCCTTTCTCCGCTAAGTGGGTCAGGATCCGTAGGCCGCGGTCTTCGCTGATTCTGCCGAGATAGATGATCCTGGGGTTGGTGAGCCTTTCCAGGTTCAGTTCGGGAATGGTGTTGAAGCGCCTCAAATCGACACCGGATGGGCTGACATGGATGCGGGTTTCATCGGCGCCCTCTGTTACCAGGGCAGTCGCTGCGCTCTGGCTGATCGGAATCAAGTAATCGATCAGCCCCTCGCGGTGGTAATCGATTATCCTGTCCAACACTCCCTGTTTATGCATCGGTTGCAGCGTATGCACTTCGAAGTGATGGGGTATGCCTTGTGAGCCCAATCCAAGGCTCAGTTCCGCTGAACGGACATAGACGGCCCGAGCCTTGCTCAGCTGTCGTTTGTGGAAGCGAGGAAACAGCGAGGTGGGCCAGCGGCGATGTAGCAGCTGTGCACCCCGAATGTCGGGAAGGATAGGAATCCCCATCTCTTCACATCGCTGGCCTGGTGTTACTGTATTGTGCCAGGGGGGCAGATAGAGCCGGGTCTTTACCCCGATCTCTGACATGGCGGCGACAGTGTGTAAGGTCTGGATCAGATTGGCGCGGTTGCGGTGCAACCGGCTACGGCCCAGGTAGATCAATTCGGGATTTTCTACTTTTTGCATGCGTTGAAATTACCAGTTAACGGCTAACGCTAACATATTCGACGGCCAGCTAGTACTATAGGCGGAATTTTGGGCCAATTGGATGAGTGTTAACCGGCCCTAGGCTGAAATGGGTCATGCTCCAACCTGAATGTCGTGAATATATCTGATCTTAATAATCCGTCAATATTGATCGTCCGTCTGAGTGCTATCGGTGACATCGTTTTTGCCTCGCCTCTGATACATGCCATACGGCAGCGCTATCCAGGCGCGCGTATCAGCTGGCTGGTGCAGGCGGAATCGAAAGACCTGCTTGAATGCCACCCCGAGTTGGATCGGGTGATCGTCTGGCCGAGACAGGCGTGGGAAAGAGATTGGAAACAGCGACACTGGCTGGCGCTGTGGCGGGGGATTCTCCAGTTCAGGCGTGAATTGAAAGATCACCGCTTCGATGTGGCTTTGGACGTGCAAAGCTTGATGAAAAGCGGTTTTCTAGCCTGGCTCTCGGGTGCAAAACGACGCATTGGTTTGGGTTCCAGGGAGGGTAGTCAATGGTTAATGAGCCAGGTTATCGATAAAGGGGGAGATCCAAGGCGCATCGCATCGGAATATCTCTATTTTGCCCAGCAGCTCGAGTTGCCGGTGGATGAATTCGAGATGGTTATCGGTTTGAGCGATGAAGATAGTTCCCATGCCCAGGCCCTGATAGAGGCGCATCGGCTTGAGCGGGGATTCATCGCGATCTGCCCCTTCACCACCCGGGCGCAAAAGCACTGGTTCAACAGCGCCTGGAATGAGCTGTTGGCTGCGATCGGGACGCAATGGCAGTTACCCGTAGTCATGCTGGGCGGGCCGGGTGACAGGTCATCAGCGGCAGCGATTGGAGGTGAGAGCCAAGCGGGTTTGATCAATCTGGTAGGTGAGACCAGCCTGCGCCAAGCGGCAGCCCTGATCAAGCGGGCCAGGTTGATTATTGGTGTCGATACCGGTTTGACCCATATGGGAATAGCGATGAATCGTCCTACTCTCTGTCTGTTTGGTTCAACTCGACCCTACCTCGATACGACCCATGAGAATGCGCAAGTGATCTATCACTCCCGGTCGTGTTCGCCTTGCAAACGCAAGCCCACCTGCAACGGAGCATTCGACTGTATGCGTGAAATCAAGGTAACGGAAGTGATGAGCCATGCTTCCCGCCTGGCAGGCCTTGATCGGGAGGTGATGTGAGGGTTTTGCATGTAGAGGCGGGAATGCACCTCTATGGAGGTGCCAAGCAGGTCGTCTATCTGTTGTCGGGGCTGCATCAATATGGTGTTGAATCACGCTTGGTTTGCCCTCATGGTAGTGCCGTGGGCGAGGCGGTGCGTCAGATCGGCACCACGGTGGAAGAGATACCTATGGGTGGGGATCTCGATCTGGGCCTGATATTTCGGCTCAAGCGTAGCATTCAGCGTTTCAATCCTGATCTAGTGCATATTCACAGTCGACGAGGGGCTGATATCATGGGGGGCATTGCATCGCGCATGGTCGGGACTAAATCGGTGCTGTCACGACGGGTCGACAATCCTGAGCATCCGTGGATGGTGAGATCGAAGTATCGACTCTACGATCGCGTGATCGCGATATCACAAGGGATTGCCGATGTCTTGAGTCAAGAGGGTGTGCCGTCGCAAAAGCTGGTTTGTGTGCGTAGTGCGGTTGATGTGGATCTCTATCAACAGCGCTGTGACAAAGCCTGGTTCAGGGAAGAGTTCGGTCTTGCAGAGGATGCCTTGGTTATCGGTGTGGCAGCGCAACTGATACCCCGAAAGGGACATCGCTATCTGCTCGAGGCCATGCCGAGACTGGTTCGGGCATTTCCTCAACTACATCTTTTGTTATTCGGTAAGGGGGCCTTGCGCACGACCCTTGAGCAGCAGATTGAGGCATTGCAGCTACAACAGTATGTCACTCTGACCGGTTTTCGCGACGATCTGCCTCAGCTTCTGCCCTGTCTCGATCTTCTGGTGCATCCGGCCTTGATGGAGGGACTGGGTGTTGCCTTACTACAGGCGGCCAGTGCCGGTCTGCCCATCGTGGCGGTGGACGCCGGTGGCATGCCGGAAGCGGTTGAGGATGGTGTGAGCGGTCTATTGGTGCCACCAGGCAATGGTGAGGCTCTGGCAAGTGCAATCCATCGATTGCTGGATGACGAAACACTGCGCCGGCGTATGGGTGAGTCAGGCAGGGAGAAGATGCAGCGAGGTTTTTCCGTGGAACAGATGGTGTTAGGGAACCTGGTGGTCTATCGGGATCTGTTGGGTATCCCTCGGGTAGATGGCTAACCCTGATAGTTCGATCGTTGTTCGAATGCTTGCATTCCAAGCATTTCGAGGTTTTGAAGCAATGCGATCTGTCACTGTACGTAACATACCGGACTGGGAGGTGTAAGACATATAAATTTTTAAACATCCATTTATATACTTACTAACAATGACAACAAACCAAATAGCTTTCGTTACTGTTAATCGTTGG
>JASFJX010000496.1:0-3885 GCA_050119385.1 Candidatus Thiodiazotropha sp.
ATGATCGTCATGATCTCGGGACTCTTATCTGTTGTGGAGAGAGATCAGCCTGCAAAGCGATCCAGTTATCTGCCTTACGGCAGTTTCAGGTGATCTCCTTCGCGTTACATCTGAACCCTTGTCCGTAGGTCCATATTCGTGGTTAAACAAAAGGAGATTCGGATCTGGTTTAGCAACCCTATTCACTTGTCGAATTTACAGGCATCTGTGTATTTAAAGTGAGCATAGTGTACCAAAAAAAATAAATTTCTATTAATTTAACGCAATTCATACTAATCATCTATCCCCTTGATACATATTAATCGGCTTGGGGGGGTAGGCAACTGGAGTAATTCATGAAAGCACGGGTCGTATGGGTGGAGGATTCTGTCATGATGGGAGAGTCCGGAAGTGGTCATGGAGTGGTGATGGATGGTCCGCCAGAACATGGTGGCCGCAATTTGGGTGTCAGGCCGATGGAGATGCTACTGCTTGGCATGGGGGGCTGCACTGAATTCGATGTGTTGTCCATTTTAAGGAAATCTCGCCAGCAGGTGAGCCGTTGTGTGGTGGAATTGGAAGCCGGGCGGGCGGAGCAGGATCCCAAGGTATTCACCCATATTCATGCCCATTTCATCATCACCGGCAGGGGGCTCAGTGAAAAGCATGTGGCCCGCGCCATCTCACTCAGTGCGGAGAAGTACTGCTCTGCGTCCCTGATGCTCGGCAAGAGCGCTGAGATTACCCACGATTACGAGATCCATGATGAGCAATGAGGCTGCTGCCTTTGATAGTCTGATTGCTGATTACTACCGGGTTTGGTTCCGTTTTCATCCGGTGGCGGCCGTGTATGCATCGGTGCCGGGCTATGAAGGGCTGCTGGCGGCTGACGGTGATGATGAGATGGGGGCGTTGGCGAATCTGCTCAGCAATCTCCTGATGAGTCTTAAAGAGTTGGATTATGATGCTCTGGATGCAGATCGCCAGCTCGATCTACAGCTGATCTACGGTAACGCTATAGTTGAACACCGTTTGCTGCTCGAGCATGATTGGCGCCATCGGGATCCGGCCCGATATCTGCCGCTGGATCTGCTACAGGAGCTGGTGGTGCGCCAACCGGAGCGGTTGTGCGAGGCCCTGATGGGGGTGTTGGAGAAGACCCCGAACTATCTGCGGGATGCCAGGGGACGATTGGGAGAATTACCCGACCTGATATCTGCGCTATGGTTGGTAGATGCCCTGGAGACGGCTGAGAAGGGCATACCCTGGTTGAAACGGCTTGGTAGGGATTTGCCGCAGATCCATGAATGCTGCGCCGATAAGGGGCGCTTGCAGTCCCTGAGTAGCCAGGCTGCGGAAGCCGTGGATGACTTCAGGCAGGCCTTGATCAAAGACTTGGCCCCCGCCGCCTCGGGCACCGCCAAGTGTGGTAAGGAATTGCTTGTATGGCTATTGCGATACCGTGATCAGATCAATTTACCTATTGAGGATGCCTTGACCTATGCCCGCCGGCGATTGCGCCAGACATACGCGGAGATGGAACATCAGGGGATAACCCTGCAGGCTGTAAAGCAGGTCAATGGTGAGCTGCTCAGTGGCGACTGCAGACTGCGGGCCTATCGGGAAGAGGCGGCTGGGTTAAGGTCATTCCTGCAGCAGCTGGAACTTCTGCCTGATTCGGCTCAGCCTCTGGCGTTTCGCATAACCGATAGTTGCTTCAGGCAACCGGATTGCGGCAGTTATCTACGTACTCACCAGGGCGGTGTCTTTCTGATACCCCAGGATCAGCAGGTCGGGGGTGGTGAGACCCGTTCTGCAATTCGTATGCGCAACCTTTTCAGTAGCTGGGCTGGGCACCACTATCTGGCTTGGGCTGGTGGGGTGTCGGCGCACAGCCTGGTGCGCCAGATCAATCCCTCAGCCGCTTTTAAAAGGGGCTGGGCCCACTATATGGGCCGGGTCCTGGAGGATCACGGCTACTTCCCCGAGGATGATCGCCTGGCGCTCTATCAGAGACGCCTGGCCCTGGCAGAGCAGGCGGCCATTGACTTGGAGTTTCATGCCGGTGAGATCAACAGCCATCAGGCCCTGGAAAGGTTGAAGCGACTATCGAACATCCCCTATTGGGCGGAGGTCAGCCTGACCGCCATTTCCCGGCGTCCTACCGATGCCTTTATGGCACTGTTGGGGGCCGATTTGATCGAGCATCTCTGTCGGCGGCAGCTTGAACAGAGACCAACCTCAACCCTCGGGTCATTACACGAAGAGTTGCTGGCCCATGGTGCCGTCTCCCTGCCGTTGGTGGTGGAGCGTGCCTGCGATCGGAAAACCTGGAATCAGGCACTGAGGGAGGTGCTTTCATGAAACCACCGAAACACCTCGGAATGAGCCACGTGGCCCTGAATGTCAGGGAGATGGCTGCCAGCGAAAACTTCTACGTTGATCTGTTAGGGATGCAGGTCGAGTGGCGCCCCGATCCGGACAACCTCTATCTCACCTCAGGAGCGGACAACCTCGCACTCCATAAAGCGGCGTTTGAGCAGTTCGATGAGGCTGAACAACGCCTGGACCATATAGGCTTTTTCCTGCCTGATCCTGAAGCGGTGGATGCCTGGTACGACTACCTTCTGGGAGCTGGTGTGAAAATGCGCAACGCCCCGCGTACCCATCGTGACGGTGCGCGCAGCTTCTATTGCTTCGATCCCGACGGCACTACCGTGCAGATCATCTACCATCCGCCGATTGTTGAAAACAGGGCTGATTGATTTTCGATCTGCCTGATTTTCTGATGGGCACACAAAAAACCCGCACATGGCGGGTTCTGTGTTGGCTGGGGATGGAGGATTCGAACCTCCACATACGGAGTCAGAGTCCGGTGTCCTGCCGTTAGACGAATCCCCAGTTGCAGGCGCCTGTGAGCCAGGCTTAACGTTTGGAGTATTGCGGGCGCTTGCGGGCCTTATGCAGGCCGACCTTCTTACGCTCCACGGCGCGGGCGTCGCGGGTCAGGAAACCGGCCTTGCGCAGGGTGCTGTGCAGGGCGTCGTCGTAGGCGTCCAGGGCGCGTGAGATACCGTGGCGAATGGCGCCTGCCTGACCGGTAGTGCCGCCGCCGGATACGGTCACTTTGATATCGACCTTGTCGCGGGTTTCGGTGGCGTCCAGAGGCTGGCGAACCACCATGCGGGCGGTCTCCCGGCCGAAGTATTCGTCGAGGGGGCGGTTGTTGACAACGATATTGCCGCTACCTGCAGTCAGGAATACGCGGGCTGTGGAACTCTTACGGCGTCCTGTGGTGATATGCATATCTGCCATGTTCGTTACTCTAAATTTAATGCTCAGATGTCCAGTGGCTGTGGCTGCTGAGCTTGGTGGGTATGCTCAGGACCGGCAAAAACGCGCAGTTTCTTCAACATGGCGCGACCCAGTGGGTTTTTCGGCATCATGCCCTTGACCGCGTGTTCTATTGCGCGCTCCGGGGCTTTCTGCAGCAACTTCTCCAGATTAATGGATTTCAGATTGCCGATATACCCGGTGTGGTGATGATACATCTTGTTACTCAGTTTGTTGCCGGTCACACGAATCTTTTCGGCGTTTACCACGACGATATAGTCGCCGGTATCGACGTGAGGGGTGTATTCCGGTTTGTGTTTACCGCGCAGGTGACGGGCAATTTCCGTGGACAGACGACCCAGGGTCTTGTCTGTTGCATCCACGAGATACCAATTGCGGCGTACCTCTGCCGGCTTCGCGCTTACAGTAGTCATCCGATGTCGCTCCGATGGGGAACTAAAATGCCTTGAAAAAGACGGCGGATATTACATGATCCTGGGGTGGGAGACAAGAACTAATGTCGGATATATTTTTTCGCCTGAGTGTTGGACAAATAAAGCGCGACAGGGGAGG
>JASFJX010000497.1:0-3883 GCA_050119385.1 Candidatus Thiodiazotropha sp.
CGCTCCTTCTCCAGTTCGCCGTTTAATGCAGCGGTTTGTTCAGTCTGCTCTACTGACACCAGTTTTTGTCCCGTTTAATCAGTTGGCCGAGGCATTGTAGATGAGCCGGCCACAATGCCAGGGTTTGTGGATTGAATGCCTTGATGGTCTGCGCTTGCTCCCGACCCTGCAACAGGGTATCGACCAAGCGCTTGCGCTCCATGGCGTCAAGATCGGCGAAGATACGCCGAAACAGTGGTAGAAATTCGGTAAATGACGCTTCATCCAGGCTGATCAACCAACGCTCTATAGCATTCAGCAGAATGGCGTCGTAAAGCAGATTTTGCACCGCCTCGGTGAAGAAGCCATCGAAAAAGTGGGCGGCCTCCCTGGGCGGGACGGCAGGCGATAGGGCGCGAGACAAAAGGCCCTGCAGCGCCTCAGCACTCATTCTGTCACCCTGATAGAGCAATCGCGCCGTTAAACCTGCCAGCTGCCGGGCGGACTTGGGGCTCTCGGCTATCTGCTGCAGTGCCTCCCACCACTGGGCCATCACTAAGGGATCGTAGTCGGTCAACTCCAGCGCTTTATGCGCGGCACTGAGATTGCTGCGGTAGCGTTGAGCCTCTTCCTCATCCAGGTTGCGACAGGCGTAGGGCAACGCCACCGCACTCTGGATGGTCAGGCGTACAATCAGCCCTTCGATATGTCCCAGCGAGAGGGCTCTGGCGGTACCGTAGCGGCTGAGATTGATCAGTGCCGGCAGGCTCTCCAGGAGTTCAATGCAATCACTGGTATGGGCAGCCCGTTCTTCAAGACGCGCCAGACCAAGATCGGCAGCACTGTTGAGCTGGGCCTCCAGGCTATGCATCACCCCTTCGGCCAACTTCTGCAGATGCCGCTCGGCCTGCAGTGCCTGACTCATGCGTTTGTTGGCGGCCTGTTCGATAGTGCTGCCGTAAATCATGTTCTCCACCAAACGCACCGCGAACTCCGGTTCCCAACAGAGCCGCCAACGCTCTCGGAAGGTGCCGCGACTACGCCCGGCATCACTGAGTACCCCCCAGGGGATCTCCAGCATGTTCAGTCGGTGCAGCAGGATCGATCGGCCCAGACCACTGTCGCTGCGCAGATCGAGAGAGAGTTCTTTGGGTAGCGCCTCGGGTTTCAGCCTAAGACGCTTCTGCTGTGTATGGAGATCCTCCAGCAACGGCACCAGTGGGGCATCGCCCGGTACCTCGCCCACCTGATCCCCCAATAACAACTTCTGCTCCAGCTGTCGCCACATCAATGCCTCACCAAAGCAAATGCAGGCGATTACCGCTTCACGCACCTCTTCAAAACCGACCGAGGGGCGATTGCGCACCGCTGCCAGACCTTGACTCAGGCGCACCGCTTCGATCACCGAGGCGGTGGAGACGATATGACCCTGCTCACGCAGCGCGACGGCCACCTTGCCGAACCAGTGCTCCAGATTATTCGGATTATCCCTTTCCAACCAAAGGTGCTGATACCACATCGGCGCACGCACCCCGGCCCCATATCCCGACTGCTCGGCAAACCGCGGCGAGGTCCAGGGCACCCAGGTGGTCTTGACCTTATTTTTTCCAAGTTTGCCAGGAAGAGTCTTGATGCGTGCGCGATCATCCTTGGCGGTGACCTTTTGCTTTAGCGCCGGGACATGCCAGGCACCACAGACTACCGCCACTGGCCCAATACTACCTTTGGCATGCTTGCTGATCTCCAGTCGCATGTGAGCCTCACGCACAAGATCCCGCTCCTGCCCATCGCTCTGATCGACGATAGAGGCGCGCAGTGTGTCCATCGCGGAATCCACCGCAGCGAAGATCAGCTCATCATCATCACTGTTTTGTTCGATCAGATCGTTCCACCAGGATTCACCCTCTTCGTATCCCGCCGCTTTTGCCAGGGCGCCGATGGGATCATGCGCCAGGTTGTATTGAGGCTGTTCAGCGGGGGCCTGATGATCCTCTTTTTCATTCTCTGAATCGGACTCTTCGCGCTCTAATTGCGCCAGCAGCTGAGCCAGCTGGATATTGACCGGCAGGTCGATATAGTGGAGTTCACTTTTGGCCTGCAACGCCCAACGGCAGGCCTGATACTCCGGGGAGTAGTCGGCAAAGGGGTAATAGATGGCACACTCAGGACGCTCAGCGGCATAAGCCAGCAGGGCAACTGGAGGACGCATCTGCACTGAACCGAGCAACGGCAACAGCTCATCGCAATCGGCCGGCCCCTCAATCAATATCTTTTGCGGCTGCAGTCGATTAAGGGCCGCCATGAGTCGTTTGCAGGAACCCGGCCCGTGGTGGCGAATACCGTAGTAGTGGATGTCGGCCTTGGCCATGTCTGGACTTTAGAGCACGTCGTTGATGGTTTTGTAATAAGCTGAAAAATCTCTACGCTTTTTCAGCACCGTCTCCAGGTACTCTTCAAGCACCGCACGATCCTGCACCGGGTCTTTGATGATCGCCCCCACCAGGTTGCTGCTGATATCCGACGCCTGCAAGCTACCGTCCCCAAACCAACTGGCCTGGCTTAGCCCGCCCACCATCACCCCGATCGCCTCGGCGGTGGAGAGATTTCCGGTGGGACTTTTCAACGCCACCTTGCCATCCAGGGTTTCACCATCTCGCAGCTCGCGGAAGATGGTTACAACTTTCTCGATCTCGGCCCGAGCATTTTTCGGCACCGCCAGATCCAACTGACCGCCCATCTCGTCCACCCGCTTGGCGATGATCGCCACTTCCTCTTTCATATCGTCCGGCAGCGGCAGTACCACTACGTTGAAGCGGCGCTTTAGCGCGGAAGAGAGTTCATTCACCCCTTTATCGCGATTGTTGGCAGTGGCGATTACATTAAAACCACGCTGAGCATAGACTGCTTCGTTGAGTTCGGGGATCGGCAACATCTTCTCCGAGAGTACGGTAATCAAGGTGTCCTGCACATCCGAACCCATACGGGTCAGCTCCTCCAGCCGACAGAGTGTGCCATTCTCCATGGCATGGTAGAGCGGTGTGGGCACCAGTGCCTCTTTGCTGGGCCCTTTGGCCAGAAGTTGGGCATAGTTCCAACCGTAACGGATCTGGTTTTCATCAGTACCCGCAGTGCATTGAATTACCTGGGTGCTGCTACCGCTGATGGCGGCAGCCAGATGCTCGGAGACCCATGACTTTGCTGTGCCCGGCACACCCAACAGCAGCAAGGCACGATCTGTGGCGAGTGTGGCGACTGCGGTTTCTATGAGGCGCCGTCTACCAATATATTTTGCGCTGATTTCGCTGCCACCCGGTGTCTTGCCGCCTAATAAATAGATTACCACCGCCTGGGGAGAGAGAAACCAGTTCTGCGGCTTGGGTCCGGTGTCTTCGGCTTTTAATGCCTCCAACTCGTGCTGATAGCTGATTTCCGCCGGTTTGCGTAGTGTCTCACTCATGGTTTGTCCTTGAAATTATTGGGGGCTAAGTTGGGCATTGAGTTTCAGGGCTTCCAACGCGGGTTCGGCTTGCATCACGCCTTTTTCCGTCAGGGCGCCAAGGGCCTTTTGTGCCAACATCTGGGGTAGTACGAGACCAAGCGCGGTCAGTTCACCCACTAGTTGGTTGTGCTCCACATAGAGGTTCTCTTCAGTCTGATGTTCCTTGATCAGTGACAGGAGTTGCTGCCATGCAGAGGTTTTGGTCAGCTCTACCCAATCCAGTTCACTCAGGGGTTGGTCGCTATAGGCAAGGCATTCGGTAAAACTGAATCCGATACCTTTGCGGGCAAGCAGACGATACATCAGTCGGCTGCTGCTCGCCCTGTCGAGCCGCGGGATAAACAACTGAATCAGCGAGAGCATTTGATCGCTGCTATCTATCTGGCTCAGGGCATTTTCCAGCAG
>JASFJX010000498.1:0-3882 GCA_050119385.1 Candidatus Thiodiazotropha sp.
ACCGACCCAGGCACCGACCCAGGCACCGACCCAGGCACCGACCCAGGCACCGACCCAGGCACCGACCCAGGCACCGACTCAGGAACCAACACAGGAACCGACACAGGAACCGACACAGGAACCGACACAGGAACCGACTCAGGAACCGACTCAGGAACCGACTCAGGAACCGACTCAGGAGCCGACCACAACGCCGACTACAACGCCGACCACGCAAACCGTGGGCTGTAACGATGGCACTACCTATGGTCCGCGAGAGTTAAAGCTTCTGACCCGTGTGGAATTTCAGAATAGTATCGAAGATCTGGTCGGCATCGATTTCGATGTCGCCAGCAGCATTCCTTTCGATACCTTGATAGAGGGCTATACCAATAACACCTTCACATCGGTGACCGAGAGCCACGCGGACGCTTATCTGGCGGTGGCCAAAAAGGTGGCGGCCTGGTCTGCGGAACGCAGCTTCCAGGGCGTGGTCGACTGTGCGAGCTTGAGCTACCAGGACTGCCAGACCCTCTTTTTCGACGACTTCGCTACCCGTGTCTTCAGGCGTCCATTGACATCGGCAGAGCTCGCCACCTATCAAGCGCTTTTTGATAGCAGTCTGACCGGCGACGACATCAACATAGGTCTCGAACTCGGCATGACAGCGCTGTTGAGTTCGCCACGCTTCCTCTATCGATCTGAGGCGGGAACCTCTGTGCAGAGTTTGGGAGCCAACATGGATGTGAGTACATTGGACAGTGACGCCTATGTCCTCAGTGATTACGAACTGGCCAGTTTCCTCAGTTATACCATCACCGGTTCAACACCCGATGACACACTGCTAAGCGCCGCCGCGAACGGTGAACTTTCAACCGAGGATCAGGTGCGACAACAGATAACCCGCCTGCTGGCTACCGATAGCGCGAAGGAGAATATGGGTGTGTTTGCCGCACAGTGGCTGGGCAGCGATGAAGTGGCTAAAGCACAGAAGGACAGCGACCTGTTCCCGGACTTCACAACTGAGGTGGCTGAAGCCATGGCAGCGGAGGTCAAGGCCTTCTTTACCCATGTTTTCTACGACGAGAATCAGGGTTTCTCCGATCTGTTCAGTGCCGACTATATTATGGCGAACAATGCGCTGGCCAATTACTATGGCTTGGGTAGTGCCGGCACCGACAGCAGCGATCCGAATGATTTCGTCAAGGTGGATGCCACCAGCGCAAATCGCGGCGGCTTGATGACCATGGGCGCCTTCCTGGCCAATGAGGCGGATCTGACAAAGAGTTCGCCGATCAAGCGTGCAACCAATGTGCGCTTACGCATATTGTGCCAGGATATTCCGCAGCCGGATGACAGCATACCTGACTTACGCCTGGAGTTAATGGAAGAATTAATGCAGGAACTCAATGGTCAGGTTATCACAACACGCGATTTCATCGCAGAGATCACTAAAAACGAGCCCTGTTCGGTTTGCCACGATGAGATCATCAATCCCCTAGGTTTCACTTTCGAGGACTTCGATGCCTCGGGCCGCCATATCACGGTTGATCACAATGGTCTGTCGATCGATAGCAGCGGCACGCTCTATGGTGTGACTTCGCTTTATGATGGCAACACAATGACTTTTACCGGCACAAAGGATCTTTCCAACCAGTTTGCCGAGCTGGATGTGGTGCGAAGCTGCTTCGCAGCTAATGTCTTCCGTTATGTTATGAATATCGGTCATGACGCGATCGATGTGAATAACGAGAGGGCTGGGGAACTGACCGATGAAGAGAAAGAAGACTATGGATGTTCAGTGGATACCCTGAGTGCAGTATTGGGCTCTAGCAACAGCATGTCCGAACTGTTTAGCGAGTTGGGGAAGCTGAATGTAGTCCGTTTCAGAAAGCAAAGAGACCGTTAATCTGATGCAGTTCAAAGGAATCAACATGAAAAACAAATCGCAAATCGAAATGCTCAGCCGCAGGCGTTTTCTGAAAAACCTGGGTGGCGCGGGACTCACCGGCGCCATGTTCAAACTGTCGATGTTGAGCGGTAACCTACTCTGGGCGCGTTCGGTGTTCGCCGCCGATGCGCCGAAACGAGTTATTTTTTACTACACCTCCAATGGCGCTATTCCCGATCAGTGGATGCCCAGCGGTTCGGAGACCAGCTTCACCCTGCCCGCCATGTCGGCGCCTCTGGAGTCGGTCAAACAGCACTGTGTCTTCCTCAATGGCGTGAATATGAACAACCCCGGCCACGGTTTGACCTCAAAGGCCTTGGCCGGGGATGCAACCCACTCCTTGGATATCCTCATGGCACAGGCCCTGGGTCAGACAACCGCCTTCTCTCAGTTGCAGCTTGGCGTCATCAGCAATGGCTTCGGCAGTGTCTCAAGAAACAACTGGAGCGAGCCGGCCTTCGAAGACAATCCACTGAATGTCTTCCAACGCCTGTTTGGCGGTGGTGGTGGTGGTGGGGCAGTCACCAGGGATGCCACGGATGATCTTGAGGTGAGCAGGATCAGTAGCGTACTCGATGCCAACCTGGAGGTGCTCGAGCAGATGCGCAACGAACTGGGCAGTTTCGAAAAAGCACGTCTTGACGAGCACAGTGCTGCCATTGAGCGCATCGAGGCACGTCTGACCAGCACTAGCTCTGGCACCAGTGGCAACACTAGCGGAGAGTGCGGTTCACCGACGTTCAACTCGGCTGGCTTCAGCGGCGCCACCGATAACGCCAGCAACTTCGACACCATTGCCGATCTGCAGAGCGATATCGTGGCACTGGCGTTGCAGTGCGACTTGACCCGGGTGGTTACATTCATGCTTGGCAATCACCAGGCCGACTATATCGTGCCCGAGTCAGGGGTGGATACCAACTATCACCAGAGCATCCATGGCCGGCCGGCTGAGGACTATATCCTGTACCGTACCTACTTTACCACCAAGTTTCAGTATCTGATACAGCGTCTTGCCGATACTGCGGATATGGATGGTAATTCTGTACTCGATAACACCATTATACTGCATGTCTCCGATATGGCTGATGCCCGCGCCCACACCGGCGAGAACGCGCCCTTCATGCTGGCCGGCGGAGGGGGTGGTACCTTGACCACAGGCCGGTCGCTGAATCTCAACGGCGTAGACTACAAGAGCCTATTGGATACGGTGGCCCAGGCGGCGGGAGTCGATATCCCTAGCTATGGCAGCGGTCCGATTAGCGGGATTTTCAACTAAAGCCAAAAGATTAAGGAGAGTAAAAACCCGATCAACAACAATTAACTATGAGATAACCATGGAACAGCGTTACTATCCGCGCATTCAAAAGTCCCTGGAGGTCGACCTGGTTCGAAGAGGTCAGCATATTGGAAGCGCAGTAATAAAAGATTTGAGTCTTGGGGGAATGACGCTGTCGCTTGATAAACCGGCCTTGCATCCCAATGATATCGTTTTATTGCAAATCTGTATCCAGGGAGAGCTACAAACATTACGCGGCTTTGTTATTTACACGTCTGAAAAGCATACCGGCATTATGCTGATCGGTATGAGTAGAGATGCCACACGGGCCTACTTCAACTTTCTAAAGGATATGGATGTAACCACTTAATTACGGTAACCAGATCGAAAAACAGCCGCCTTCGAGCCGCTGCTTATTCGCCAGTTTGACGAATCCTTCCCGGTTGCCGTTCTTATGGGTGTGTGCCACCATGGAAGCAAAGTAGATGCCCAATTGAGTATGACCTTCGCTCAAGCTTTTATTGCGATTGAATGCCGCTTGCGCATCGATCATGTTTTGCGGGAATCCTATACCATCGTCTTCGATACTGAAGACGAGATAGTCATCGATCATCTCACCATAGATGACGATTCTACTCGAGGTGTATCGCAAACCATTGCCGATGAGATTATTGAT
>JASFJX010000499.1:0-3879 GCA_050119385.1 Candidatus Thiodiazotropha sp.
AATTCCCAATGCAGCGACCAATATCCTTCCCTGGGGAATACTTGTCGGGGGTGAGGAGTTGCACAACAACCATCACGCCTTCGGTAGTTCTGCAAAGCTGTCAAACCGCTGGTGGGAGTTCGATCTGGGCTGGTTCTACATAAGACTGTTTACCTTTTTAGGGTTTGCTCGGGTACTCAAGCTTGCGCCAAAGCGCGCTTTGGTTGCCGAGCGTCCTCAACTCGATATGGATGCGATTAAGGCCCTTACAGTCAATCGGTTGCAACTCCTCAGTGATTATCGACATAAGGTATTGAAGCCGGTGTTCCGGCATGAGATCAGGCAGGCAAGGCGTCCGTTGCGGCGTCTCTACCGTAATGCACGGAGTCTGGTGCGCAGGGACAGCAAGCTGCTGAGTGAGGGTGACCTCATGCAACTGAAAGAGATACTCGATACCAATGCGGCCTTGGATAAAGTCTATCAGTTCAAATTGAAACTGCAGGCGATCTGGGAGCAGCAGGCCTCCAGCCACGAAAAGCGTCTCGAAGCTCTGAGCCAATGGTGCGCCCAAGCGGAGGCGAGCGGAGTAGAGGCGTTGCAGGAGTTTGTCTCTATTCTCAGATCTTACGGAATGACGCCGGTGCGTTGACGCGGTATCTGATTAAAGGTTTTGACAACAAATGACAGATTCGCTGAACAAACTATGGCTCAAAGGGAAGGCGGAAGAGGATATCTATATTGCCAAGCATGAGCGCGAACTGATTCAGGCGCAGAGGATAAAGAAGCTGCATAAGAAGCCGGAAGAGTCCGATAACAAAACGATGAATAAAGATGAGCAATAATTAGAGCGTTGTTATTGGCCCTATCCCTGACTCAACAGATTCCTCAGGTCGATCACCGCAGCATTGGCCCGTGAAATATACGAGGCCATGACTAGAGAGTAGTTGGCAAAGATACCCAAACCGCTACCATTCAATACCACAGGGCTGCTGATGGGGCCCTGGGTGGCTTCCAGTTCGCGGATGATCTGACGCAGACTTACCAGAGCGTTTTTCTTTCTCAGGATATTGTGGAAGTCGATCTCCACCGCGTGCAGAAAGTGGATCAGTGCCCAAGTGGCGCCGCGGGCCTCGTAGAAGACATCATCGATCTCCAGCCAAGGCGTCTGTACCCTGACATTGTCCTCGGTGGTGGTGGATTGTGCGGCATCCGGGTCACCGGCCAGGTCAATATTGATGCGCTCCTGTCCGACGCTGGCGCTCAGCCGCTGGGATAGACTCCCCAGACGCTTTTCCACCACTGCCAGCCAGTCGCGCAGATTATCGGCACGGGCAAAGAACTGGATGCCTGTTTCGCCTTGTCGAGAAAGACCGCTGAGATAACGTCTGAGCGCCTCGAGCCCCTTATAGTATTCACCCTCGGTGGAGGGGAAGATCCAGGAGTCGTTACTGTAGTTGAATTGGGGTTCGGCAATGGCCAGGTCCTTATTTTCCAAAGACTGGGATTGGGAGCGGCTCATATCATTGCGTAACGAACGCGCCAGGTCCCTGGCCTGGGTAAGGGCACCGAACTCCCAATTGGGAATATTATCGAGAAACACACTCGGCGGCATGATGTCATTACTCAGATAGCCTCCGGGTTTTTCCAGCAGGGTTTCCATCACGTTGACCACTGCAGCGGTGGTGTAGGAGCCGGTGACCGCTTCCAGGTTCATCTCCTGCAATATCGTGCGGGTGTTTTCCCGTACATCGAAGGGTTCGGGTAGGCTGCTCCAATAGAGGCTGAGGAGGAAAAGCAAGATGGCAAGGGTCACAATACCGAGTCCACTGGCCCAAATCCAACCCTTCTCCCGCAAGGTCTCGGGATGATAAAGCCGTGCAATTCGGTTTATCAGAGAGCTAGTCTCACGGATCAGTTTGTCGAAAAGTGCTTTCACCCTTCATTCCCACCCTTGGCAAGATCAGTAACAGACCAGTATATCGTTATGTTTCCCTTAAAACACTAGCTGACGAAGCAGGATCGAGGCAAGTCTTACTCCACACAAGTAGATTCTGCGTTAGAAAAGCATTATGCAATGTCAGATCGCTATAGACGATGGCAGAGGTTTGTCGGTTGTTAGTAAGGTATTGATATTCAGTTGGAATAATTGAATGTGGCCGGTTTAGTAATTATGTGTTTGTAAGCTGTGCATCCGGAAAGGCCTGTTCGAGATCGAGGGACCAGATTTTCTCCATCATTACCTGCTTAAGGGATTCCAGGCGTTCATACTGCTGCTTGTCAGCCTCATTCCGGTTTATCGTGTCAAGCAGCTCAAGGAACTCGGATGAGACTATACCTTCAGCCAGTTTCAGCTTTAGACACTGCTTGCCATCACTTATCTGCCAGCTGTAGTCCATATCACTGACGCATCGCGCCTCGGTGTTGTTACAGGTCAGTATGAATCGTCCGGCTGAGACGCAACCGGTGACGTATTCGATGGTGTCTCTCACACCGGGTCCAGGATGACCACTCTTTATACTGAGGTTTTGCTGTTCCCATATCTTCTCCCGGGAGAGTAGTTTTTCCGCATATTGCAGCATCCTGAAAGCGAGTGCGCAGCCCCAGTAGGCATTCCCCTGATGGAACTTGAGCGCATCCTCGAAATTACGTGTTAGGCACCTGCCATTCTCGTTGATATGTATATCAGTGGTTGTCTTCACCATCAGCACCTCCATTGAATCTATTATAATTAGAGCAAGTGATTTGAGAGTATACACTTTAGCGTAAGTGAGTCAGCCGATGACTATCAGGTTTGCTATTGGTGCCGCTTTTCGTTATATGTCAGGTTCCAGATTTTTCATCTCATGAAGAAGGGACGCAGGATGCTCGATTTTCATGTCTTTCAATATCGGTAAATTAATAAAAGCCAGGCAATGCAAGGACCCGAGACCTATCGAGTAAACTATGCGGGACAGTCGTTATTTCAGATCGGCTTCACTTATCAACCCCATCTGCAGATCTTGTTTGGTACCCGGGCGATCGATATCTCGATCTGGGCTCGAATTATCATGGTTTCAGCGTCAGTTTTCTTGCTGGTTGAGATCGAAAAAATGATCATTCGTAATTTCGTAGAGAAGCGGAAGCGGATATCGGGATAAAAGTCAGTTGAGATTCTCTGTCTTGGTATACATACCAAGACAGAGATGATGCTTAAAGCTACCTAGGGCCTGTCAACAGAGCTAATTGGATTAGCGTCGGCAGACCATGAGGTGTGGCAGATTATTCTGCTGCTGCTGTTTCTGTAGCAGCTGCAGCGGGTGCGACAGCTTTCTTTTTGCTTCTGCGGCGACGTCGAGTCTTACCAGCAGCCTTTTCGAGCGCTTTGGCTGCTTTTTCATACTCTTTAACCATCTTGACGCGCGCTTTCTGCATGGCCACGTAGAGGCCTTTGGCAAGACGCTCGGCTTTGCGCTGCTCGGCTATAGCTGCCGTGCGGGCCGCCTTGACCTCTTTCAGTTTGGCTTGGGCGGCAGCAAGTCTCTCCTTAGCCTTTGCCTTGCTGGCAGGTGTTTTTGCATTGGCAACAGAGGCACGGACTTTGGCTACCTTTTCGCTGTTGCTTTCCACCAACTTTTCCTGACGCTCAACAGCCTTTTCCGCTGCAGCCAATTTGCTCAAGGCGCGATTGTTGGAGGAGGATAACTCATTTTCAGCTTGTAAAGCTTCAGTAATAGTCTCCATGGAGATAACTTTTCTTTTTGCTCTACGACGCTTTTTCACAGTTTTCTTTAAGGCCATTGGTACTCCTTAGTGATTGAATAAACATGCACAATATAGTTGTAGTTTCGTTTAAGAACAATACTTATTCCATGATTTATTTAAAAAAATACAATTTTTTTTGCAATTTACCTCAAATTTGCA
>JASFJX010000500.1:0-3876 GCA_050119385.1 Candidatus Thiodiazotropha sp.
CTGAATCAAGCCCGTCAACTGTGTAATTTGAAGCATCTAAAAAATCATAATCATCGGCTGCAACATAGCTATCAGGTTTAGACCATATGGCAGTATCCTTTAT
The DNA here is from genome assembly GCA_050119385.1 of Candidatus Thiodiazotropha sp. Taxonomy (GTDB): domain Bacteria; phylum Pseudomonadota; class Gammaproteobacteria; order Chromatiales; family Chromatiaceae; genus Thiodiazotropha. The sequence goes on from JASFJX010000500.1 coordinate 104, forward strand.
CATATAGAAACGATCCATTTCACCATTTGCAAATGTATATAGCGGATTCGCAATATCACCTGTACCGATCAATATCGCAAGGAACTGTGTTCCGGCCTTGGCGTAGTAACCAATCTGAGGGCTTGTAAAGAATTTGCGGTGAGCATGAGCACCATCATTGATGTCGGCAATTATGCCGCCAGTGATCGTGTCGGTTTCAGCGGCCGTACTGGTTTTATCGTCTTCATCAAAATCGATTCGAATAATTCGACCGCCGACATCAGAGGCGTATAGACGTTCAACAATGCCGTTACCGTTCAAATCAACTGTAGCGATATCACTGGCAATTGCATAGGTCATTTCGGATATGTTTACATCGGCTCCTAAGTTCGAGATAGACTTCAGCAAGCTGCCGTCCGATGCCTTAACGATATAGATGGCATTACCCTCATCGTCTGAATAATTAGCATCCGGTGATGTGATGTTATCCTGATCGGGATCGTAGCCGCCGCCAAATACTAGAACTTCGTGTTCGGTAAGGGCTTGTTGCTTGGTGTCGTATAGTTTTGTCTTGACAAAAAGCGGCTTGGACCAGGTTTGGCCCAGCTTGCTGAAGCCTGTAGTGGCATTAGATATTTCAGCAACATACTCGGGGGCAGACCGATTGGTGATATTAAGAATGTGATATTTTCGTCCGCCTCGCCGCATGCCGAAAATGACCATTTTTTTATCGTCAAGCTCATAGTAGGTCATGGGGCCGTCCAAGCCATAGTAAGGTATGGAGGAATCATCGTTATTCTTTATGATGCGTATGCCGGGTAAGAGATCTTCAGGCATAAATGCCCAGAGCTCATCACCTGATTTGGCATCAATGGCCTCCAGTACACCTTCACTGGTAGGAATCAATACCACGTTGCCGGTGGCGTAATCTACGACAATAGGTTGCGTATGTATAGGTGCGCCCATCACGCCTGAATGTGAGGGATCATCATCAGTCTCGTCATAAGCCGGATCCCTGGTGACCCAATTCAGTAGTTCGGTACGTGTCTCTTCGGTCGCGACGCCTAACATGTTAGCGGTTATAGCGTTGTTTGTGTTCGTGACACGATTTGCGGTATTGGTCAGGTCTGACTCACTACCGAGGTAGGTATAGAGGTTTCTGGTATCAGTCATGCCCTGTGCAACGCCACCAACAAGGGGGTCTCCTTCATCGGGCTCACACGCATCATCCTTACAGAACAGGTCTCTTGTGCTTTGAAATTCCTGATCTTCATTAAGTACGTCTTCATTGTCCAATGCTTTCAGAACTATCTCATTATTGGTGATGGCTATTTTGTATTTCTTCAGATTGCCTTTCCAAAATATACTATTTTCGGGATGAAACAGTGGTACATAGATTTCTTCACCACTAACAGCAGAGTTCTTAGAGTTAAATGGGATGATCGGTGCAGTATAGGCATAGTCGATATTTGCTCGTGCGGTAGTGAGTATGTCAGTCAGGTCTTGCACCAGTGTGCCACCATCTGAGTCATAGTAGGTACCACCACCCGCTTCTGCGACTCGTTCGAGGAATGTAAGAGTATCGCCTGATGTGTAGAAGCCCATTGTGCTGACAGTGATATTCTGAACACCGTCCCATCCATCGCCTGTCATGAGATCAATATTGTTTGCATAGGTCGCAATCTCATTTGCACAAGTGTCTCCATATGTTACTTCTTCGTTCCCATTGTTCCCATTGTTCCCATTGTTCCCATTGTTCCCATTGTTCCCATTGTTCCCATTGTTCCCATTGTTCCCGTTGTTCCCGTTGTTCCCGTTGTTCCCGTTGTTCCCATTGTTCCCGTTGTTATTGTTAATGTTGATATTGTTGATGTTGTTAGTGCCGTTGTTTTGTCCAAAGAGGAGGTTGCTTGTATCACACTCCTCTCCATTATATTCCGTGTAAGTATTGTTGTCAGGTTTGCCATCTGATAGTAAGACAATATGATTCGGTGCGCACCACATATTTTCTGGCTTTACTTCTGTTTCCTTTAGTGGTGAAACATTGGTTTCACCGCTATCGTCAGTGAACGAGTCTTTGAACCAACTGACAGCAGCATCCAACGCTTTAACAGTGGGTGTTAAGCCATCATCTGAAAGTTTATCGATCTCAACAAGAAATGTCGCCTGATTAGTGCCCTCTGAGATGACTTTGAATGCACCTGAATGTGCAAAAAAACCTTTTCCCGAATAACCCAGTAGGGCAGCATTGACATTATTCATGTCATCATCACTGAAAACTTCCTTCAAAGCATTAACAAGTTGATCCCTACGACTTTCTTCATCAGCGGCTGGTTCGTCCCACTCTTCTTCAGTCCAACCCATGCTTGTAGATTCATCCAAAACAAACAGGACATTAGGTGGTACGGGATTAGGCGGCTCCTGCAGATAGACTTCGATGTCGTCCGGAAGGGCAGTTGGTGAAGTGAACAAAAACAGCAGCGCCAGTGCCAAGACAGATAGGGAGTGCCAGTGGTTTAACGTGGTTTTCTTGGTTCTCATGCTGTAACTCCTTACTGCCGTATCAGCGCGACTTGCATGCGGTTGAGCGTACTGGTGCCGCTATCGCTGACTTTTCCAGTAGCGTCGACCAGGTAGAGGTGGGTGATAATATCGAGTTGATGGCCGGAAAAGAGCATATTGCCCTCACCTGCCTTAGGGTCGATTACATCTTCGTAGGTAAGTTTGACATCAGTCGACATTGAAGGTTGATCTGTAACCGTGGATTCAAAAAAATTCATTTTAGTGGAGTCCTTGCCAACGGAGCTTGGAATGTCCAGGCCTGTAGTGTTCAATTCGGGACCGGTGACAAGCGCAAGGGCATTCTCTGCGGCTCGAAAGCTCAATTCCTTGAACTGGTGGTTGACCGCAATCTTCGTTTCTAAACTCGTGTTGCGTAGTGCAGTTATACTTAACATTGTGATGATGATGAGCAGAATTAAACTGATAATCAAAGCCGCACCTGTCTGGGTGTTTCCATGGTTCGAAAATATTCTGGCATGAGGTCTCATAGATAGTCCTATTTATTCTGGCGATCCACATGATGAAGATTTCGTAATGAAATCGTGGTGCTGGCAGATTTATAAACGTAATTTGTATCCGGGGCGGTGTATCTGGTGCCGAGAAGATCAAAAGTTTCAGCTTTACTGGGGCGGAGGCTGTAAGGTAGTTCCATGCCATCCCCGGATTTGACAACCAATCCGATACGGATGGAAACGACAGACGGCCATTCCTCGTCAGCTATCTTATCTGCTGTGAGATATCTCTCAGCGGCACCATCAGGAATACTGGGTTTAGTATCTAAGCCATATAACGCACGCATTTGCACAACCCCTGAGACGATGGGTTGAGAGATAAGTTGAGTGCCACCCTGGTATGCTTGGCAAAGGAGTTCACCTTCTTCATTCACTAAAAAGCGTACTGTGATAACACCAGCATCGAATATGTCGTCGGATAGTCCACATGGTGCTGGACCTGAAGCGTATCGAACGGCGACGATGCTTGAATCTTCAGGGTCGGGACTCCAGGCTGAATCTTTAACTACATATGTGGACCCACTTACTATGCCATCAGGATCTTCCTTGACGTCGACAGCGGGAAAAGTGCGCAATCCGTTGTCGGTTTCGTTGGTGTAGGCGGCTTTACGATCGTCAGATAACGAGATGCCCCTTCCTGCCATCACCAGTGTGCGACGCATATCCTGGAATGCGAAGCGATAATTCTCAGTCGAAGCGGCGATGGCTGACCTCGCAATA
>JASFJX010000501.1:0-3866 GCA_050119385.1 Candidatus Thiodiazotropha sp.
GCAAAAACATAACGCATTAACGGCACAAGGGGGCAGCACACTGATGCTTGAAAACTATTTACCCATCTTGATATTTCTATCGGTAGCCTTTGTGATGGGTGGTGTCGTTATAGGGCTCGGTTTTCTACTGGGCCCAAGAAAACCCGATGACGAAAAACTATCCCCTTACGAATGTGGTTTCGAGGCATTCGAGAATTCACGTATGAAGTTCGATGTGCGCTATTACCTGGTTGCTATCCTCTTCATCATCTTCGATCTAGAGATCGCCTTTCTCTTTCCCTGGGCTGTGGTATTGGATCAGATCGGCATGGTCGGATTCATCGCCATGATGATATTTCTCGCCATTCTAGTAATTGGCTTTATCTACGAGTGGAAGAAGGGGGCCTTGGAATGGGAATAGTCAGCCCGGTGTATTCACGACTGCTTCTGGAGGTAGATAGTGGGAATTGAGGGTATTCTGGAGAAAGGGGTTATTACCACTTCAGCGGATAAATTGATTAATTGGGCGCGTACCGGTTCGATGTGGCCGATGACCTTCGGACTGGCATGCTGCGCGGTGGAGATGATGCATGCCGCTGCCGCCCGTTATGACATGGACCGCTTCGGCATCATATTTCGTCCCAGCCCTCGCCAGTCCGACGTGATGATCGTGGCGGGTACCTTGGTGAACAAGATGGCACCCGCATTGCGCAAAGTCTACGACCAGATGGCTGAACCACGTTGGGTCATCTCCATGGGGTCATGCGCCAACGGAGGCGGTTACTACCACTACTCCTATGCAGTGGTGAGGGGATGTGACCGGGTGGTCCCGGTCGATATCTATGTCCCGGGTTGTCCACCAACTGCGGAAGCGCTGTTATATGGCGTGCTTCAATTGCAGGACAAGATTCGACGTACCAGTACCATCGCACGCTAGGGTGGAGATAACATGAGCAGCAGTGTACACAATGGGATGAAGGATCGCCTCGATCAGCTAGCAGAGGATCTTACCCGCGGTTTTGCAGAGATAGGTTGCAGTGTGGAACGTAGCTGCGGCGAAGTGACACTGGTGGTGCCGGTAGAGCAGTTGAGCGATGTGGCATTACAACTGAGGGATGACACTGAATTCGCTTTTGAAGAGTTGATCGATGTCTGTGGTGTGGATTATTCCACATACGGACAATCCGAATGGCGCACCGACACAGCGCCTAATACCGGATTCGGACGAGGTGTAACCCCACTCGGCGAGTTGGAGTCAAAAGCTTCGAATCGCTTCGCGGCTGTTTATCATCTACTCTCCATCACCCATAATACTAGATTACGCTTGCGGGTCTTTGTCGATACCGAACATCCGATCGTAGCCTCGGTTGTGCCCGTGTGGCAGAGTGCGGACTGGTTTGAGCGGGAAGCCTTCGATCTTTACGGCATCCTGTTTGACGGCCACCCGGATCTGCGACGTATTCTTACCGACTATGGCTTTATCGGTCATCCATTCCGCAAGGATTTTCCGCTCATCGGCCAGGTGGAGATGCGTTATGATCCGAACCTTAAACGTGTCATCTATGAGCCTGTAAGTATCGATCCGCGTACCCTGGTACCGCGCGTGACACGTGAAGATAACCGCTATCTCAATGAGGATAGCGCCATGCAGGATGCCAGCGATGCCTGAGATCCAAAACTACACCCTGAATTTCGGTCCACAGCATCCGGCAGCCCACGGCGTATTGCGTCTTGTGCTGGAAATGGATGGCGAAGTGATCGAACGTGCCGATCCGCATGTCGGTCTGCTCCATCGTGCTACTGAGAAGCTGGCTGAGAGCAAGCCCTATAACCAGAGTATTCCCTACATGGATCGTCTCGACTACGTCTCCATGATGTGCAACGAGCACGGCTATGTCAGGGCGATCGAGAAACTGCTGGGTATCGAGGCACCGGTACGCGCGCAATATATCCGCACCCTGTTCGATGAGATTACGCGCATCCTCAATCATCTGATGTGGCTGGGTACCCACGCCCTCGACGTCGGCGCCATGACCATGTTTCTCTACGCATTTCGCGAGCGCGAGGATCTGTTTGACTGTTACGAAGCGGTCTCAGGTGCACGTATGCACGCGGCCTACTACAGGCCAGGCGGTGTCTACCGGGATCTACCGGATCAGATGCCCCAATACCAGGCCAGCCAGTGGGTCACCGGGCGTGACGTAGAGATCAGAAATGAGGCCAGGCAGGGTTCTTTGCTCGACTTCATCGAAGACTTCTGTAACCGTTTCCCTGGCCTGGTGGATGAGTATGAGACACTGTTGACCGACAACCGTATCTGGAAGCAGCGTACCGTCGGCATCGGTGTGGTCTCGCCGGAGCGGGCGATGCAGCTCGGTTTTACCGGTCCCATGTTGCGGGGCTCGGGGGTGGCCTGGGATCTGCGCAAAAAACAGTCCTACGCCGTCTACGATCAAGTGGCGTTCGATATCCCTGTGGGGAAGAACGGCGATTGCTATGATCGTTACCTGGTGCGGGTGGAGGAGATGCGCCAATCCAATCGTATTATCAAACAGTGTATCGATTGGCTGCGTGCAAATCCGGGACCGGTGATGCTCGATGATAACAAGATCGTGGCACCGAGCAGGAATGATATGAAAGAGGACATGGAGGGTCTGATACACCACTTCAAGCTCTTCACCGAGGGCTACTGTCCCCCCGTCGGCGAGGCCTATGCCGCGGTCGAGGCACCCAAAGGGGAGTTCGGATGCTACATCGTCTCCGATGGTGCCAACAAACCCTATCGATTGAAGATTCGTGCGCCGGGATTCCCCCATCTGGCGGCCATGGATGAGATGGTCAAGGGGCATATGCTGGCCGATGTAGTCGCGATAATCGGCACCATGGATGTGGTTTTCGGCGAAATAGATCGTTAAGAAAGAAACTAGATGACGACAACAACTGCAGATGAAAATAGGGAACTGTTTACGCCTGAAATCCGGGCGGAGATAGATCGTTGGATCGCCAAATACCCGCCGGAGTGGAAACAGTCCGCGGTAATGGGGGCGTTGATGGTGGTGCAAGACAGTAACGGCGGTTGGCTTACCACCGAGTTGATGGATCAGGTCGCCGCTTATCTGGATATGCCGCCGATCGCCGTCTACGAAGTGGCGACCTTCTACTCCATGTATGAGCTAAAGCCGGTAGGCAAGCATAAGATCTGTGTCTGCACCAATGTATCCTGCATGACCAATAAATCCGACCTGATCGTGGACCACCTGGAGAAGAAGCTCGGTATCGGCTTCGGTGAGGTGACGGAAGATGGTCGCTTCTCGCTCAAAGAGGTGGAGTGCCTGGGGGCCTGCGGTGGTGCACCCATGATGCAGATCGGCAAACAATATTATGAAAACCTGACCCCAGAGATCGTCGATGCGATCCTGGAAGGCCTGGAGTAATACAGATGGCCAACGAAGTCTGTTTACGAACCCTGGATCTCGAACGCCCCTGGTTGCTTGAGCAGTATCAGAGTCGTGGCGGTTACGCGATGCTGAAAAAAATCCTCAGCGAGAAAATGGCACCGGAGGCGATTATCGAGGAGGTCAAGAAATCGGGATTGCGAGGGCGCGGCGGTGCGGGATTTCCAACAGGATTGAAGTGGAGTTTCATATCCCGCAATGCGCCGGGGCAGAAATTCGTCGTCTGTAACTCTGATGAGGGAGAACCCGGCACTTTCAAGGATCGGGATATTCTGCGCTATAACCCCCATCAACTGATCGAGGGGATGGTGATCGCCGGTTATGCCATCGGCGCCACCCGTGGTTATAACTACATTCGTGGTGAGTTCTGGGAACCCTACGAACGTTTCGAGCAGGCCTTGGAAGAGGCGCGAAAGGCAGGCTTTCTGGGCA
>JASFJX010000502.1:0-3842 GCA_050119385.1 Candidatus Thiodiazotropha sp.
TCACGAGGAATCAGGGCCAGGGTGATGCCGGGTTCGGGATTATCAGAGAGCAGGCCTTGAGGATCCTCCAGTTTGAATGCCAGACCGATAAGGGTTGCAACGGGTGCCAGGGTGATATACCGCTTATCCCAATTCAGCTCGATACCCAACACCTGCTTCCCCTCAAAGTCACCATACGTGACCTGCCCGGTATCCGGTATGGCACCGGCATCGCTGCCCGCATGGGGACTGGTGAGGGCAAAACAGGGTACCTCCTCTCCAGTGGCCAGTCTGTTGAGATAGTGGGTCTTTTGTTCATCCGTACCGTATTGCAGCAGCAGTTTCGCCGGACCCAGGGAGTTGGGGACCATGATGGTAACTGCCGCGGTGATGCTGCGGCTGGCGACCTTCATCACTACCTGGGAGTGGGCATAGGCGGAGAAGCCGAGACCGCCGTAGGATTGGGGTATGATCATGCCGAAAAAGCCGGATTGCTTAATGAATTGCCATACCTCGGGAGGCAGGTCTCTGCGTTCGTAGGTGATCTCCCAATCATCGAGCATATCGCACAGGGTTTGCACCGGACCTTCGAGAAATTCCTGTTCCCGTGCTGACAGGTGGCACTGGGATTGCCGCAGCAGCTTGTGCCAGTCAGGTTGTCCGGAGAAGAGTTCGCCATCCCACCAGACACTCCCGGCATTCAACGCCTCTTTCTCGGTTGTCGACATGCTAGGCATCACCTTCTGGAATGTGGTCAGCAGTGGTTTGCTGATCCAGTGGCGGCGCAGTTTCGGCTTCAAGTAGAAGAAGAGGGTGGTGGCGTAGATCAACCACAGGGGTAGTGCGCCAAGGGGTGTCATGAGCGCTGCCAACTGCAGACTGATCAGGAGTATGGGGGGTAGTAGAATCCACACGATCGCAGCTGCAGATCCGTAAGCCAATCCCCACAGCATCAACAATAAGAGCAGAATTCCGAGTAGAGTCATCGGTCAGCCTCCCGCATTGAGTTGTATCCTTGCTGAGCCGCCTCACCGTCCTGAGGATAGGCTTGTTTTTCATTGCGTTTCTTACGTTTTTTGCTTATTTCGGATTTATTTTCTGAGGGACCCGCCTCCTCTATCTTTGTCGCCGCGGCGAAGGTACGCTCATTATCGTTGTAGAGAATGCTGTCATCACCCCAAGGTAAACGGCGGTAGACGCCCAAATCATCAAGGCCGAGGAACGGGTATTTAATGATGTCGAAATAGGGTGAATAGTCGAAATCCTTGGGCGTGAAGAGGCGCGGATTTCGCTTGAAGAAACGCAGGCTGCCGTCTTCATCACGATCGATAAAAGGCAGGATCGGAAAGTTGACGTCATTGAAGGCAGAAGCCAGCAGTGAGGAGCAGACGGTTCGTGTCGGTGATCCGGCGTTGTGTTCAAACAGACTCGAGCGCCAGCGCCTGGGCAGGATGTTCCAGGGGAAGAAGAAACGGGCCAGGTCGAGCAGGTGACGTACATCATAGTCAAATCCGATATGGCGAATAGCATGGGCCACCACCTTGTGTGCATCCTCGGGTTGAAGCCCGGTGGGGCGGCAGATACGCAGATGGTCCCGACGATATTTGGAGAGTGGGGTAATGATCGTGCCTTCACCCAGCAGGGCCTCGACCATCAGCTGCTCGCTGAGGTCGCCCTGATAGGCCATACGCACACGCTGTTGAAGTTGCGGATCCCGGATATCATAGATGCGTCCGATGTAGAGAGCGGAGTGGGTCCAGGTGCTTTGGGTGATGGTTTTGATCACATTACTGACCCGGCTGCGTCCCTCGACCAACAGCACATCGGCGGGTCTGAGTTCATAACTGAGATGATTGAAGTCACATAAAGGCGAGGAGGAGGGTGGGCTCTCTTTGGTCAGCCACTCCGCAATCCACTGCATAATTTTCTGGCCGATCTTCTTCATCCCAAAACCGAGCAAAATTGTATGTAATATAACAATTATAGACTGGTTTTTTGTGGTTGAGTTTCAATTGCTTTCCGTAGAAAAAACAACATTGTGTATGTCTTTCAATTTCGAATCCCGCCGCTCCACCAGATCCTACAGGCGCCCTCATCGGAAACCATGCAGGGTCCGATGGGCGTTCTCGGGGTACAGGCCTCGCCATAGAGTCGGCACTGGTTTGGATATTTCCGCCCCAGCACCACGGCAGCGCAGTCACAGCCGGGAGGCATCTCTCCGCTGCGCTTGCGATCAGGGGCGTCGTAGTCGGGAAAGCGCTGGCGGGCATCCCAGTGTGCGTACTCGCTGTTGAGTGCAAAACCGGAAGCGGGGATGACACCGATCCCGCGCCAATTGGCATCGACCACATCCATCGCTTTGTGCAGCTGAGCCTTTGCGCTTGGATTGCCGCCGGGCTTGACCAATTCAGGGTAACAGTTATCGAGAAAGAGCCGGTCGTCCAGATATTGTCTGATGACGGAATAGGTGGCTGCCAGCAGGCTCTCTGGAGTAAAGCCGGCAACCGCCGCCGGTATATGGTGCTGCTGCACGACGAAAGACCACTCTTCCGGCCCCATCACGGTGGCCACATGGCCGGGCGCGACCAGGGCATCGAAACCCGGCTTCCCGCCGCTGAGTAACATTGATACAGCCGGCCAAGTCAGTCGGCCCGATAAAAGGATGGAGAGATTGTCAGGTATACCCTCGACCAGCAGCGAAGCGACCGGTGCCGTAGTGGTTTCAAAGCCGGCGGCAAAAAAGACCACCTCCCGGTCGGGGGAGGTTTTAGCGATCTGCAGGGCCTCGATAGGGGAAGCGATGGGTCGAATATCCGCGCCGGCGGCATGGGCCTGGTCAAGGGAGCGGGGCTCGCCCTTGCTGACATTCACCGGCACTCGCAGCATGTCACCGAACGCCACCAGGGTGATCGGCTCGCGCAGCGCCAGTTGCATTGCCTGATAGATATCCTCTTCGGGGCATATGCAAACCGGGCAGCCTGGTCCGGGTATCAGCTCTATCTGCGCGGGAAGTGTGCCACGCAATCCGGCCTGGGTTATGGAGCGCTCATGTCCGCCACAGACGTTCATGATTTTGATTGGTTTCTCTAGCGGCAGGGCATTGATTTGTTGCAGCCAGGACTTCGCGCTGATGGACATCTGTAATTATTCGCCAATTTGCTGTGACTTGAATCTATGCGGCTCGCTTATCCAGCGTGTAACTTGAGTTGTTTCGGCTGGTGTGTCTCACCCCGTGAGCGTCTTTCATTCTGCAGTTCGATTTGCCTCTCCAACCAGTCCAGCCATACCTCTAAACCTTCACCCGACTTGGCGGAAAGCAGGGTGACAGGCGCTTCAATGGCCAGTTGCCGTACCGAATCTTCTGCCTTCTTGGGATTGAAATCATCCAATACCGCCAGCAGATCGGATTTGGTGATCACTACATGATCGGCGGTGCGGAAAATAACCGGGTATTTGCTGGGCTTGTCATCCCCTTCGGTGACTGAGAGCAGGGTAATATTGAGATGTTGCCCCAGGTCGAAACTGGCCGGGCAGACCAGGTTGCCGACATTTTCGATAAACAGGATGTCCACTTCGTCCAGATTCATCTGATGCAGGGCATGATGGATCATATGGGCATCGAGATGGCATGCCGTACCGGTGGTGATTTGCACTGCCTCCACCCCTTTTTGCCGGATACGCTCAGCATCGTTCTCCGTTTCAAGGTCACCTTCCACAACACCGATTCGATATTTATCGCCCAGTTTGTCGATGGTGCTTTCCAGCAGACGGGTTTTGCCACTGCCGGGCGATGACATGAGATTGATCGCGAGAAGTTGGTGACGGTCAAAATGCTCCCGGTTGTGGGCAGCCTGATGGTCATT
>JASFJX010000503.1:0-3837 GCA_050119385.1 Candidatus Thiodiazotropha sp.
CCAAATTACGCATCGAATACCAGAGTGATCTGTAAATACAATTGGTTAGAGTATCGTTCGCTTATCGACTTCATAGCTGAGAATCGTGGGTAATCAGGTAAAATTTTAAACATCCATTTATATACTTACTAACAATGACAACAAACCAAATAGCTTTCGTTACTGTTAATCGTTGGTCAACCGGTCAGGATGAGTGAGGTAATCGGGAAAATCGATCCGCTTCGACCTTCTTAGATCCGGATGCGGTAGTGCCGCCCTTCCGATTCTGTGGGGGCGAAATTAGTAATGTATGAGCTATTGACTAACATGTCAGGGACTAAGCATGTCAGGCATACATTCAATCCAGCTGATTGGCAGTAAATCCTTCGGTGGTGCGGAATGCTGGTTTCAGCGTTTTTCCTTGGCTCTTGCAGAGATGGGACATCCTACCGAAGTCGGTGTGCGTCGGGGGTATGAACTCGATGGAGACCACTGGTCAGGCCTGACTCGGCATGCGCTTCCCATGCGAACCGTATGGGACCCGCTATCACGTTTCGAAGTCAGACGATTGGTCAGACAAGTGCAGCCGGATATCGTCCAAACCTATATGGGCAGGGCGACCCGATTGACCCATCTCTCAGACGTGGGTGATCCTGTGCACCTGGCCCGACTGGGTGGGTATTATAAAGTCGATGGTTATCGGCATGCCCATGCTTGGATCGGCAATACCAAAGGCATTTGTGATTACCTGCTCCGGGCGGGATTGCCAAAAGAACGGATCTTTCATCTCTATAACTTTGCCGAATTGCCCCAGCTGGAGTCAGCTCCGCAGGGATTGAAGGCACAACTCGGCATTCCAGACGATGCCTGGGTGTTGATGACCCCGGGTAGGTTCGTCCGCTTTAAGGGCCATCGTTTTCTCCTCGACGCGCTAGCCCGGTTACCGGCCATGGTGGCAGGGCGTCCTGTATGGCAGGTGATTTTGGGTGACGGGCCTTTGAAACAGGCCTTGCGCGATCAGGCCAAGGCGGCCGCTATCGATGATCGCATCCTGTGGGTCGGCTGGCAGTTAAATCCGGATGCCTACTATCGCCTCGCGGACTTGATCGTATTTCCCTCCACCTATGCTGAACCCTTTGGTAATGTCATTATTGAGGCCTGGGGTTACGCTAAACCGCTGGTGACGTCGGCCTCCATGGGGGCGAGTGAGCTGGTGCGGCATGAACAGGATGGGCTGGTATTCGAATGTGAAAATGCTGTGGCATTGTCCCAGGCGATTGAACGGGCATTGAGTGACGACACCTTGAGAGAAGGGGTTGCTGAAGCCGGTCGCCAGCGGGCTGAGAGTGATTTCGCCCGGGATAGGATCATGCAGGCCTATGTGGAGCTCTATCGGTATCTATTGGAGCATCGTCGATAGGCCCTAATAGGGATCCGGAATCACTTTACGCTTCTTGAATCGCCTGTGTATCCACAAGTACTGCTCAGGGGCATAACCGATGGCCTTTTCGATCAGTCCGTTGATGCGTGCGGCATCGGTGTTTATGTCCTCGCTTGGAAAGTCGACCAAAGGGGGGTGTATAACCAGGTGATAACCACTGCCATCCTGCTTACGGTAGCCACTGAATAGGATGACATCGGCGCCGCTGATCTTTGCCAGGCGGGATGTTGCGGTATTGGTGCCTGCCGGCTCACCGAAAAAGGGCGCCAGCGTACTGTTGCGCCCTTTAAAGCTCTGATCCGGGGCGTACCATACAGGAAGATTCTGCTTGAGTGTCTTGATTACCTGGCGTATGTCGTTACGGCGGATTGCCGCTTCGAAGCGCATGCGTCGATTGTGGCTGAATGCCCATTCAATGACCGGGTTTTCATGTGGACGATACATCACCGCAATCGGTTGGAACAGACTCAGCAACCTACCGATAATCTCAAGATCGGTGAAGTGTGCGCTGAGTAAAATAATTCCTTTACCCTTGTCCAGGCTCTGTTTCAGGTGTTCAATCCCTTCTATGTCGACTAGGGATTGGAGTTTTTCATCATTCGCCCACCAGGCGAACCCTATCATCACAATACCAATGCCCAGGGAGTGAAAATGCTCAATCAACAGCTGTTTTCGCTCCTCGTCACTCAGCTGGGGAAAGCATATTTTAAGATTGACGGCTGCTATATGACGACGTCTGGGTGAGGTACGATAGATCAGCTTTCCGAGCAGGCGGCCTGTCGTCATTGCCTGGCCATAGGGAAGTAACTGACTGAGCAGCCACAGCACAGCCATGCCAATCCAGGTGGGCCAGTAAAGCGGGGAATAGGGGGGGTGTTTACTTTTTTTCGCCATGAATCGCGGCGCATCAATCGGGATGCAGCTTGTTACCTTTATTTCATTGATTGTTTATTATGCACTGATCTGTAATCTATTGCGTGAAGAATAGGACTTAAACAGACGAAAAGGCCCTGTTGAATGTCTTCAGGTACCGGGATTGTTTGTGGAGTACGGCTTGCCGTGCCGACTCAATGTATAATGTCGCTCAATCTATAACCCAACTGATATGTTAACTGTTTGATGCAATCTCATCTTCCTGACTTTAGTTGCGCGCGGGTACTGGTAATAGGCGATCTGATGCTGGATCGTTATTGGCAGGGAGCCGCCGCCAAGATTTCTCCCGAAGCACCGGTGCCGGTGGTACATGTGCACGAAAGTGAAGAACGCCCCGGCGGTGGTGCCAATGTGGCGCTGAATATGACTTCCTTGGGCGTCAATGTGGACCTGTGTGGCCTGGTGGGAGAGGATGAGGCGGGTGCTGCTCTTGTTAAACACCTTGAACAGGCGGGTGTGACCTGTTTCATGCAGGTGGATAAGGCATTGCCCACGATTACCAAACTGCGTGTAATCAGCCAGCATCAGCAACTGATTCGACTCGATTTCGAACAGCCTATTTGGCGCTGTGATCTGTCCGAGCTTGATCGGCTCTACTTGCAGCAACTACCGGGCTGTGAATTGGTGATTCTATCAGACTATGCCAAGGGTACCCTGCAGCAGCCGCAACACTTGATAGATGCCGCCAATGAGCAGGGTATACCTGTCTTGGTGGATCCGAAAGGCAGGGACTTTACCAAGTATCGAGGGGCAACCCTGCTGACCCCCAATCTGAAGGAGTTCGAAGCGATTGTGGGGCACTGTGAAACGGACCAGGAACTTAACGATAAAGGTATTGCGCTGAGACAAAAGCTCAATTTGAAGGCCTTGCTGATCACGCTTGGGGAACGCGGCATGTTATTGATCGATGAAGATGCCCCGCCACTACACCTGCCAACCCGGGCGCGTGAGGTGTTCGATGTGACCGGTGCCGGAGATACGGTTATCGGTGTGCTCGGTGCCGCTATGGCCGCGGGTATGCCAATCCAGGAGGCGGCAGGATTGGCGAATGTGGCTGCTGGCTTGATGGTGGCGAAACTGGGTGCGGGCAGTGTTTCTCTGGGTGAGTTGAAGGGGGCCCTGCGCCGGCAGGGCGATTTTCATACCATCCTGACTCGGGATGAGCTGCGTGAAGCCACGGAGGAAGCTCGATATCAGGGTGAAAAGATCGTCATGACCAACGGTTGTTTCGATATCCTGCACGAGGGGCATGTACGCTATCTGCAACAAGCCAAGCAGCTGGGTGACCGTCTGGTGGTGGCCGTTAACGATGACGACTCTGTCACGCGCCTAAAGGGTGAAGGGCGGCCGATCAATAGTATCAAGCAACGCATGGCGGTGTTGGCCGGTCTGGCATCGGTGGATTGGGTTGTTCCGTTCAGCGAAGAGACACCAGAGTCATTGATCTGTGATATCAAGCCCGATCTCCTGGTCAAGGGGGGGGA
>JASFJX010000504.1:0-3836 GCA_050119385.1 Candidatus Thiodiazotropha sp.
CATGGCTGCAAGCAAGCATACGCCAGGACGGCGTTCACCTAAAGACAAGATCTCTCACACCCGGTCCCTT
This sequence comes from Candidatus Thiodiazotropha sp., assembly GCA_050119385.1. GTDB lineage: Bacteria > Pseudomonadota > Gammaproteobacteria > Chromatiales > Chromatiaceae > Thiodiazotropha. Next base: position 71 of record JASFJX010000504.1, read on the forward strand.
AAGGTCCGCAAAGGCTTCTATTCCCGCATCATCAAAGACAAGGATCATCCCAGCTTCGACCGCACCGTTTTCGTCACCGTGCCCTGGATCAACCTGCAAGGCCAGTGGCTCGATCAGGCCGGGTTCTCGATTCATACGCCGATCAAGATCAGGGTTATGGAGGGGTGTTTGGTGGTGACGGCGGAGACAGTAACCAGCAAATAGAAACAAACACGGAGGCCGATTGGCCTCCTTGCACATTGTGGATACCCATCAAGCGGACAGGTCATCTATTAACTTTCATATAATTCAAGAAACTAAGTTCAGCTCCGATAAGAGGCGTCTTACTTCATCAACTTTGCTATGAATAGAAGGTGATATAAGATCATATATCCTCTCACTATCCTGTAATTCTCTAACCGCTAAAATAAAATTTTCTTTATTTTTTTGCTTCTTTGGCGCACTAGACTCCATATTAATTTTCAGTTCTCGGTACTTTTCCGATTTACCATCAACTGATTCAAGAAATTCTGGCGATAAGAAATAATCATACGAAAAGTAAATCTCCGCTATCAAATCCCCTATCTTCTGAATTTTCTCCTTGTCTATATCACTACAAGACTCACCGCTTAAAACGGAGCCGTTTTTTAACAAATCAATATCTCCACCCTTCAAAAGGGCAAGAACCAAGTGCAGTACCTTTTTCTTAGTTAACATATGCTAAAAATTATTATCATAGAAAATCCAACGGACATCATCTGTGTTAGCGAAACTCCTAAAGTCATTATACTGCGCTCCAGACAACGGTGTTCCCGCTGGTTTAATATCAAAAATAGTATTTGTTCCAGTATGGTAGAAGTCTGGTATACGGTACTCGTAAGGAGCACCTGTAACAGGACTAGTATACTGGCTTTGACCATATAAACGCTGATTTACATTTAGGTCTTGGATATTGAGCTGTCGAACTCGATTCGATACAGAACTATGAATAATAGTTCCTTGCAAATTACTATCTAACGCCTGGAAGTCAGGATCTGCTGCATAATGGTTTCTACGCCATGTAGTTAAAGTAGACAGTAAATCTTCTGTCTGTGCAGCATTTGTTACTAGTTGACCATCAGAATTTGTCCTTAATCCAAGCTTCCTGCGAATTGCCTTAGTTGTGGCAATTTTAACCTGTTCCTCAGTGAGGTTAGTTGCATCGAAACGCTGCTTTCCTGACCACGTAGAAGAAGAGTTTAAAGCACTATTGTTTGGAGCACTACTCCTTGAAAACCTACTTGTAACACCCAATGCAGGCGCCCAGAACGTTAAACCTGCACCTACTCTTTCTGGGTCATTATGATACAGCCCAGCAGCCGCCTCAAAGGGCGCATGGACAATACCTGAGAACAAGTCCAGCCCGGTTTGTCCCCAACCCTTTGTCTGTATGCTCATACCCAATTGACTTGCCGGCATGAACTCACCAGTTAATGCGGAACGATTGGTGCCTTGCGCATAGTTCCACATGTCGCCACCAAGATTCCAAAGCTCTTTGCCACCGGATATGATGGTATCGGCAAACGAAATACTGCCTCGCATGTAACTGCCAAGGTATTTCGTATCCAACATGTCGTACCATATATCTGGCCCTGAAAGTGCTCTCGCTTCTCCCATCGGGCGACTTCCCGACATCAACTGATCAATTGGTGAGGTGTTCTGGGTAACCAAATCTACTACTTTGGCATAGTCCCCACCTTCAGCCGCTTTCAGCAAAGCCTCTTGAGTGTAATTCTGACCTGGTATGTCATCAGTTGACGGGCTATCCGACATCGGTTCTGGTGCCGCCAGAAAAGCACCATACCCATCATCCAAATGCTGGAAATCGTAATGGGGCGCTTGTGTGGCCGGTGACGTATTTGTAAAGAGTTGAGCTTCACTACCCTGAGTTGTTTGGCCCGCCAAGGCATTCAACTGTTGTGCCTCCGACCACTCTGCGTAAGGCAAGGCATCAAGCATGCTGCCGGAAGGTATCCCTAGTGCCTGTTCATAGGCTTCACGACCGTAAGGATCTAAAGCCGAGGCAAATTGGGCGCTCATATAGTCAGCCTCGGCCTGTTGTGGGTTTGTTTGGCTCAACAAGTGACCCCGACGCGATCATCGTAATTGATGCGCCTAACCCCTGATACCGCCTCACTTTTTAAAGAGCATTTCGCCTAGAACTACGATTTTGCCAGATTTTGCCCCTAGAGGCACTTTTTAGATTTGCACGGAGGGATTGGGGATTGCGGAGGTTTTTCTTTTTAGCTGCTAAAAGGGGGTAAGGGTTCCCGCCTGCCTGTAACCAGGGCGCGACAACGCCCTGGTATCGAGGTCGATCAGTCGTCTTCGATCAGGTGCATGTAATCCTGCTTGATGAGCCTGACGTAGCCCTGCCACTCTTCTCCGAGGCGGTCCCAGGCTTCGACCATGTCGTCGTAGTAGCTGGGCAGGTAGGCGGGGTTGTTCAGCACGAAGGCCGCGGCGATGCGCTCACCGGTGCTGGCTGCCGTGGTGCCGGTGGTGTTGAGGCTGATGGCCACTTCGATGATCTTTTCGATTTCCCAGGGCAGTTTTTGATTTTCAGTTTCCATGATGGTTTCTCCTGTTGTGCTTGTTTGCCCCTCTCGATCAGCATCGCGCGCAGGGTCGTCAAGGCTGCGTAGTGAGGCACGAGCGGAGCACCCGCAGGGCTTGGCCTTGACGGGCCGAGCACGGTGCTACGCTGTCCAGGGCAAGCGAGCACAACTTGTTTAAGATTCGGTTGCCTTAATCCGCTTGGGGGAGCCCCTTGGGGGCGGATGGGAGGCTGGCAGCTAAAGGGCGGACGGAAGACGCGCAGCGGCTGGAGCGCCCTTTTGCTGACTGCCTTGGCGGGCGGGGGATCAAGAACAGGCCGCGGCTTTGCCGCACCTTGTCAGCCCCCGGCGGGGGTTGGGGGGCCACCTTCAGGGCCGAGTCACATGAACGCTGCTATTATGCCCCCGGGCCGCAATCACAAGCGCAGCGTGCGGCCCGGGGGCATAATGCCGCGTTATGTGACTCGGCCCTGCCCCACTTCCCCTTGAGGGGATGCATAGGGGTGATCAAGCCAGGCAACAGGAAGCCCTTACGCGCTGACCTTTCCGGTCACTGCCCAACCTGCTTGGGCTTGCTGTTGACTGGCGAAACACAGGCCGCAACACGAGCGTAGCTGGTGTTGCACCGACTCAGAACGCAAGCAGTGGACCCTCGGCCACCACCGCGCCAGCCCGGCGCGGCGCTTGCCCCGGCTTGCAAGGGGCGTGACTTGCGCCAGGGATGGCGGCGCGACCCTTGCCTGACGATGCATGCGCCGTGACGGGCGGTCCGAGTGGTTCTGTGTCCGACTACCTCGCACTCGCCGTGCCCTCCTCGCTCTCCGAGTGCTCCTCCTCTCCCTCCTTCTCCAGGCTCTCCATCAGCGCTTCTTCCGCTGAAGGTTCTTCGTCCCAGTCCACTTGTTTGGTTCTTTTCGCTTTAGCTGGATGCGTCAGTGTGTGTACCTCCTTGAGCTTCTTGATCGAGACCTGGGTGTAGATCTGCGTGGTATCGAGCTTGACGTGCCCGAGCATCGCCTGGATAAACCGGATGTCCGCGCCGTTCTCCAGCATCAGTGTTGCTAATGTGTGGCGACAGGCATCACCACACTGCTCATAAATCGCCGTCCTTTCAAATTCACTATCGACATCACCCCAACTTTGGCGAGATGGTCAACGTTATTCGCCGTTTGCGACGACAAGGCGATGAA
>JASFJX010000505.1:0-3831 GCA_050119385.1 Candidatus Thiodiazotropha sp.
CCCGAAAGCTGGTATCTGCGCTATGAGCGAGAGGGGTTTCGCTCACTGTTGAAAAACCCCAAAACACACGCCCGGGTGAAACATATGCTGGATACCGGCAAACCCCTGCGAAACTGAACAAGGAGAGCTGTATGAATCAACAGGCCTACATTGTGGCGGCAAGACGGACCCCCATTGGCAAAGCCCCTCGTGGAGTATTCTATAAAACTCGTCCGGACAATCTGCTCACCCATGTTATTCAAGGGGTGGTCAAGGATAGCGGTGGCCTGCAGGGTGAACAGATTGATGACGTGATGATCGGATGTGCCATGCCGGAAGCCGAACAGGGTCTCAATGTCGCCCGTGTTTCCGCGCTGCTCGCCGGACTGCCTGACAGTGTTCCCGGTGTTACCATTAACCGTTTCTGCTCCTCCGGTTTGCAGAGCATTGCCATGGCGGCGGACAAAATTCGTCTCGGTGAGGCGGACATTATCATTGCCGGCGGTGTCGAGAGTATGAGCATGGTGCCGATGATGGGTAACAAGGTTTCAATAAATCCGGCAGTGTTCGAGAACGACAATATCGCTATCGCCTATGGCATGGGCATCACAGCGGAAAAAGTAGCCAAACGCTGGAAAATCAGCCGCGAGGATCAGGACGTCTTCGCACAGAGGAGCCATCAGCGCGCCCTCTCCGCCATCAGCACAGGTCATTTTGATCAAGAGATACTGCCCTACCGGGTGCAACATCACCTCCCCGACATAGGAGGCAGCATAAAGATTATCGAACATTTGGTGGAGAGGGACGAAGGACCGAGAGTCGATTCGACCCTGGAAGGATTGGCCAAGCTACGCCCGGCTTTTGCCGCCGAAGGGAGTGTAACCGCAGGCAACAGTTCTCAAATGAGTGACGGCGCCGGTGCTGTCGTTGTGATGAGCGAACGCAAGATGCAAGCCTTGAAGCTGCACCCCCTGGCGCGTTTCGCAGGCTATAGTGTCGCCGGAGTGCCTGCGGAGATCATGGGTATTGGTCCTAAAGAGGCGATACCCAAACTGGAGAGACAGACTGGCGTGAAACTCGATCAGGTCGATTGGATCGAACTCAACGAAGCCTTTGCCGCACAGAGTTTGGCCGTAATGCGGGAATTGGAAATGGATCCGGACAAGGTGAACCCTCTGGGCGGCGCCATTGCTTTGGGACATCCCCTGGGCGCCACCGGCGCCATTCGCACAGCAACCCTGCTTCATGGCTTACAACGCACCAATAAGCGCTACGGCATGGTGACCATGTGTATCGGCACCGGAATGGGTGCGGCGGGCTTATTTGAACGATGTTAAAATAAAACGGGCCCATTGCCCAATTTTGTAAACAACATATCCCCGCAACCTTATTGAAGGCCATCGGGTATGTTTAACTTTAGTGAGAACCGGATGAACGGAAAGACCCTGAGTAGCAACGGCACGGCGCCGGAAGAGCGTGTCGTATCGCTTTGGAAACGTTTAGGAAACAGCCCCATTGGGCGACGCATCTACAGCCTGCTTTTCGGCCGCATGGTGCCCTATACCGGTACCATCCGTCCCATTATCCACGAGATCTCACCGGGACGGGCAAACGTTAGCCTGCGGGACAAAAAGGTGCTGCGTAACCATCTCAATTCGATACATGCCATAGCATTGGCTAATCTCGGCGAACTGGCCAGTGGCCTGGCTTTGATAGCCGCCCTGCCGGAATCCACCAAAGGTATCGTGACCCGGCTTGAGATAGATTATCTCAAGAAGGCCCGTGGTGAACTCGTTGCATTTGGTGAAGCCCAAGTACCGGAGACGATCAACGAACCCACAGCCCTTCAGGCCCATGCCACCATCCGAGACAGTGAAGGGGACAGTGTCGCAACCCTCACCGCCCATTGGCAGCTACGCCCGAGGGATATGTCATGAGTGCTGAATCCCCTATCGAAACACCCTTTACGCAACAGGTCGGGGTTCGGGTGCCGGTCATCTGCGGGCCCATGTACCCTTGTTCCAATCCCGAACTGGTTGCCGCCACATCAGAAGCGGGCGGCATCGGCATCATCCAGCCGGTCTCCATGACCTTTGTCCATGGCCACGATTTCCGTGAAGGAATCAGACTGATTAAGCGCCTCACCGATAAACCCATCGGCATGAACGCCCTGATCGAGAAATCCTCCAAGAAATATCATGACAGGATGGTGGAGTGGGTATCCATTGCATTGGACGAGGGAGTGCGTTTCTTTATCACTTCCCTGGGCAATCCCCGCTGGGTAGTCGATCGGGTCAAGGCCTATGGCGGCATCGTCTATCATGACGTCACTGAACGTAAATGGGCATTGAAGGGACTCGATGGCGGGGTCGATGGACTGATAGCTGTCAATCACCGAGCCGGGGGACATGCGGGTGCCCTTTCCCAGTTGCAGCTGTTGGATGAACTCAGCGACCTGGATGTACCGCTCATCTGCGCGGGAGGAATCGGTAGCGAACAAGCGTTTGCCGAAGCGATCAAGCAAGGCTATGCAGGCTGCCAGTTGGGTACGCGTTTTATCGCCACAGAAGAGTGCAGCGCGGCCATGCCCTACAAACAGGCCGTAGTCGATGCCGAAGAGCATGATATCGTGCTCAGTAATCGAATTACCGGAGTACCCGTCTCAATTATCAAAACACCTTACATTGAAAAAGTCGGCACCAAGGCCGGCCCTTTCGCCCGCTGGATGTTGCAAGGCAATAAAACCAAACACTGGATGCGTATGTTCTATACCCTGCGTTCCGCCTTTCAACTGCGTAAATCGTCCCTTGATGAAAAGGGTGAAACAGAATTCTGGCAGGCAGGTAAGAGTGTTGCGAATATCCACCAGATCGAGCCTGTCGCCACTATTATCGGCAGGTATGAAACTGCCTTGCAGGAACTATATAAATAACCGAATGCGCCGGAATGACAGGGCCAGCCACAGACCCTGCGGAGGAGTTCTCGTTATTCTCGTTCCCACGCGAGAGCGTTTCTCGTTTCTCGTTCCCACGCTCCAGCGTGGGAATGCCTATCTGACGATCATCAGTACAACATGTAATAATCTAGCTGCCGTATGCGTTCCCACGCGAGAGCGTGGGAACGAGATACAGGTATCAAATTGACTCCATAGCTGAAGATGATAAAGCTGATGGCTTTGTAACAACGCCATTTACAAAAGAGCAGATGGCGGATTTAATCAACAACGAAAACGGTCTGTTCATAGCGAAGAAAGATGGTGCCGTTGTAGCTTACGTAATGGCCGCATCATGGAATTTCTGGTCAGTATGGCCAATGTTTGCATTCATGACCAAGGAGCTACCAAAGCTTAAATACCATGGCCAAACATTGAGCGTTGAAAATTCATATCAATATGGCCCAATATGTCTTGATAAAAGCATTCGAGGAACAGGTGTTCTTGAAAATATTTTTGAATTCGCAAAAGTTAAGATGTCAGAACGCTTCCCAATTTTGGTTACTTTCGTCAACAAAACAAATAAACGATCATATCAAGCACATAAGAGAAAACTCGGTCTTGATGTAATACATGAGTTTGAGTTTAATGGTAATACCTATTATGAAATGGCGTGCCTTACAAAAGAAAAAATCTAATCAGCTAAGGGCAGATCTCTAAGCCCCTCTCCCTCGGAAGGGAGAGGGGGCGTTATGCTTTCGAGTTGAAGTGCAAAGAGCACAAAACCATTGGGCTTTGTCCGACAGCATACCCTCATTCTTACTCTATTCGTCACAACCCTTATCTTCATTGACACAGAAACCGTCTTCTTCAGTGAAGGTTGCATTATCGTCTACACCGATTGCGCCAACTTCCACCTT
>JASFJX010000506.1:0-3825 GCA_050119385.1 Candidatus Thiodiazotropha sp.
CCCAAAAGGTAGCCAGGCCGACTATGGAGAGACGAATGCCGCGTGTTTCCGTAATCGCCTGTAAGTTATCCCGCAGATAACCCCCTCTACCATATCGCTTCCAATCGAATGCCGTTTCCGTTGGCTTGACCGTTGTCGGCAGACGAAGGGTCAACCAGAATTCAATCAGAGAACAGCTCACCAGAACCCAACCCAGGGGTGCAATCTGCTGCAGAATCTCATTACCATCCTGATAGTTGGCGCCCTGTAATCCCGTTTCGAAGAGCCAGGAGAAGATAAAAACCCCTAGCAGAATGGCCGCGATAGTGACGGCCTGTACGGCACCGTTGGCGCTTGCCAGTTGAGACTTGCCGGCAAGTTCTTTGATGTAGCCATATTTGGCAGGGGAGTAGAAAGCGCTCTGGATAGCCAGCAGGAAGGTCATGAAAAATGCGGCTTCGAACCAACCCAGATAGTAACAGGCAGTGATGATTAAGGTCAGGAGCACAGCGGCGGCGGCACTCAGCCTCATCACCTGGGGTTTTCGGTAACGATCTGAAATAAAGCCCGCTGGTGTGAAGAGCAGAAGGGCCGGCAACAGAATGAGCCCGTTGACTATGGCAGTGAGAATGATCTGCACTTCACCGTCATAGGTCTTGAACACACTGTTTTGAATGATGATCTTATGGCCCAGATCGACAAAGGCGTTGATAAAAGCTACAAGTAAGTAGGGGATGAATCCGTTGATGCGATTTAGTTTATCCATGACATACTCCCAGGGTGTTTTCTACTTTTCCATAAAATTAGCCATTTGTTTCGTTTTAAGATACCCTGATGAAAATTGAATAGAATAATTCATCCGCTGGTATCTTTATTTAATACTTTTTATCCTTATGGCACAAACACTACAGCTCATCGAAGCCCTGAAGCGAACCCTGAAAGCCCACGGGCTGACCTATGCAGATGTGGCGAGCTATCTAGGTTTGTCAGAGGCGAATGTCAAACGCCTGTTCGCCAAGCGTCGTTTCACCCTGGAGCGCCTGGACCAAATCTGCCAAATGATGGAAATGGAGATCTCCGGCCTGGTACAGGAGATGGATGATTGGGCCGGCGCCAAGGCAATATCAGGTTTGACCTTGGAACAAGAGGCGGAGATTGCGGGTAATCTCGAGTTGCTCCTGGTTACCGTATGCCTGCTCAATCGCTGGACACTGGACGAGATCATAACTCATTTCCATATTTCCGAACCCAGATGTATTCAACACCTGGCTAAACTCGACCGGTTACGGCTGATTGAGCTGTTGCCCAAAAACAGGGTAAAGCTACTCGTTGCCCGGAATTTCAAATGGCAGGAAAACGGACCGATACAGCGCTTCTTTCAAGAAAAGATCGAGGCGGAGTTTTTTGCTTCCCGTTTCGATCGCGTTAATGAGCGACTGATCGTGATGAATGGTATGCTGGCCGACAGTTCGACTCAGGTGTTCCAGCGTAAAATGGAACATCTGGCGAGAGAGTTTGATGAATTGAATGACGATGATGCAAAGCTGCCTCTGGATGAACGCGATGGTACCACCGTGGTGATTGCCATGCGTCCCTGGTCATATGGGTTGTTCGACGCGCTACGTAAACCGGATATTAAAAATAAGATTAAGAGTAAGAGTAAGAGTAAGAGAAGGAAAAGCAGAGCCTGAAACATCATCTGTACACACCCTGCCAACCTAGTGGGCCGCTCGGTAAATTCGGGCTATTTGCCAACTAAACTTATTTAGTAAATGCGGCCTATACCAATCAATCGGTTACGCCAATATGGATCGTGAATTAACGCGTCCGCCACGCGTTTCTTTGCCGTCGATGCGTGAATAAATCGCCCATTCCCAGCATATAGACCCACATGCGATAATTTGCGCGAGTCTATTTTGAAAAACAGTAAATCCCCGGGTTTGGCCTTTTCGAGAGGTAGCCGTTGGGATACTCGGTATTGATCCCGTGTTGTTCTTGGAATCGACATACCCGCTTTACGATAGGCGTATTGAACGAAGCCGCTACAGTCGAAACCCTTAGGCGTGACACCACCATAGCGGTAGGGTTTTCCCTTAAGCCCTTCCGCAATGTCTACAACCGTGTATGTAGGCTCAAGGGGTAAATCCTGCTTCTCCTGCCCTGTGTTTGTAGCTTTGCTCGATGCCGGTTTCGATACTGTGGTACAAGCTGAGAATTGAGCACTGATAAACACCATCGTTAAGATAGGAATAAGAAGCCTGCCAAAGTAACGGCTCAATGTGTTGGTGCTGTTTAGAATAGGCATACGCGTTTGCTTGTACAAAAAAACAAAACCTCGTCGTTCGATTTTTGCAAGAAAGCATACTTACTAACTATTAATTAATATAGACAACTATTGAAATTTCTTGATGAATAAAATTTCCGATTAATTCACATCTTTGATCCTACATCTTTAAAGCTGAATGCTAGCTTAACCCGAATGTTTCTTCCGCTACCGCGATGATCACGCCAGTCTCGCCGCTCAAATTGAGTAAGACTAGAAACAGCCTCTCAACCTCAACATTACACAGTATTTGTCAAATCAAAGGCTGAATTAGGCTGCTGTAGATTGAGTTGCCATGCACATCCCAATCAAGAATAGTATTGTTAATTTATACTCTAAGTTCAAATAACCGTCTCTTTTTAGCTTAAATTAGAAAAAAGTATCATTTTAGACGATTCTTGTAACACCAATTAATGTTATAGGGAGTCATAAAAATGAGCTTGTTTAAACGTCTTTCAGTCAGCATTCGAACACAACTGGATAGTGCAGTGAGTCGGATTGAGAATCATGATGCGGTGATCGATGCCGCGCTGCAGGAGAGCCGGGACGCAATAGCCCGTTTGAAACTGCAACAGACACGCATGAACAGAAAAATAGAGACCATCGATACAAAATTGGAGTCACTGCACAATGATGAACAGAGTTGGGTCCGTCGCGCAAAATCCCTGGCTGAGGGTGACGAGGCCCAGGCCATTGCCTGTCTCGAGCGCCGGGATCGCTGCGCCGAACAGATCAAACAGTTGCAACAACAGCGCGAACAGTGCAATGAGATGGCTTTTCGACTTGCACACACCCTATTGAAGCTGGAACAAAAACTCATCAGTGACGAACAGCGCCTACAGGAGTTTCGCGGCCGGGACCTTACGGCAAAGGCGGAACACGCCGTTCACGATGTAATCTGTTCGGATTCGACAAATCTCGAACAGACCTTTGATCGTTGGGAACTCGCCATTACCCGAAAAGAGATGCAACAACAAGCCACTGATCCCGTAATGACGAGTATGGATACACTTGAAGAGCGTTTTCTACGGGAAGAGCGCCTGTCAGCTCACAAAGCCGAACTCAAGGCCTTGATGGAGGACGACTCATGATGCCGTCCGAACATACAATCCAATCCCACAGTGAGCCTGAACCCGGGGCTGTCGGAGCAATCGGCTGGCGCTCGCGTATCGCCCAACATTTCGAGATCTCAACCCTGCTGCGTCTGTTTGGCGGAGGACTCACCGTGATGGCAATCATGATGTTCCTGTTTCAACGCTGGGACGATGCGACAGATCTTCTGCGCTATGGCATGATCATGGGTGAGACCCTGACCCTGACAATACTGGGTCTTGCCACCAGCCTCTGGCTTAAAGAGCAGAAAAGTGCCCGCGTTTTTCTCGGATTGAGCCTGGTCTCAACCAGCGCCGTATTTACCATACTGAGTGCCATGATCTACTCACAGGTACAGTGGTTACCTGCGGATGCCAATCTACCCGATTACGCTTTGTGGGTGGCTGACTCATTCAATTCGGTGTTGTGGT
>JASFJX010000507.1:0-3814 GCA_050119385.1 Candidatus Thiodiazotropha sp.
CTGCCGCTACAAAAACTGAAGCAACCCCTGGTCATTATCGCTACCGCAGATGAAGAGAGCACCATGTGTGGCGCTAAGTCTCTCACTGATCTGCAGCGCCGGCTGGGGCGCCATGCAATTATCGGTGAACCTACCGACATGAAGCCTGTACGCATGCATAAAGGCATCTCCATGGAATCGATTCGGATCACAGGCAAGTCGGGGCACTCGAGTGATCCCTCCCTCGGAGTGAATGCCCTTGACGCCATGTATCTTGTCCTTGGAGAGATCATCCAGTGGCGTAGCGATTTACAACATCGTTATCAAAACCCGGCCTTCAAGGTCGCATATCCAACCCTCAACCTTGGCCATATCCATGGCGGCGACAATCCTAATCGTATCTGCGGTCAGTGCGAGCTACAGTTCGATCTTCGACCACTGCCGGGTATGTCCCTGGATAATCTGCGCACAGAACTGAGTGAACGGCTCAACAAGTGTCTGCCTGAGGCTGAATTAAGTTGGGAGTTGACACCTGTTTTCGACGGTATCCCAGCCATGGAGACACCGCGAGATGCAGCGATCATCCAAGCAGTCGAACAGCTCACTCACACAGAGTCGGGGGCTGTTGCCTTCGCTACCGAAGCTCCCTATCTCAACAGCATGGGCATGCAGACTGTCATCTGCGGCCCCGGCAGTATTGACCAGGCACATCAGCCGGACGAGTATCTGCCTCTTAGACATATTCAACCCGCGATCAACCTGATACAGTCTCTTATCAGGCAATTCTGTTTATAGACAATGGGTTAAACTGTATGACAAAACCCAATAACAAATCTCCCGATAGCTTCGTTGACTGGTTTCGGGGGTCATCCCCCTATATCCATGCCCATCGAGGCCGCACCTTTGTCATCTCTTTCGGCGGTGAGGCAGTGATGGATACCGGATTTGCAAATCTGGTACACGACATTGCCCTGTTGCATGGCTTGGGAACGCGCCTGGTCCTGGTTCATGGCGCCCGCCCTCAAATCGAAGAGCGGCTACAGACCCGAGGGGTAAAAACAGAGTTTGCCGACGGCCTACGCGTTACCGACGATGCGGCATTGACTTGCGTAAAAGAGGCCGCCGGTTCGGTACGGGTGGAGATCGAGGCCCTATTGTCCATGGGACTGGCAAACTCACCCATGGCAGGGGTTCGCATCCAGGCTGCCTCGGGGAACTTTGTGACCGCAAAACCAATCGGCGTCAGGAACGGTATCGACTACTGTCACACCGGCGAAGTACGTCGTGTGGATGCCCCAGCACTGGAACAACGGCTACAGGCGGGAGCCATTGCTATCGTACCCCCGCTGGGATATTCACCCACCGGTGAGGTATTCAACCTCAGCGCTGCCGATGTCGCCGCTTCGGTCGCAGTCGCTTTGGGTGCAGAGAAGCTGATCTCACTGGTTGAAGCCAAAGGGGTAACTGACTCCCGTAATAAACTGATTACCAACATAGTTCCAAAACAGGTCGATGAGCTGCTGCAAAGGCGCAAAAAACTGCCACATGATCTCAGGCAACACCTGAAGGCGTCTGTCGATGCATGTCGTAGCGGTGTCAAGCGCGTCCATATACTCGACCGCAAACAGGATGGCGCCCTACTGAGGGAACTCTTCACCCGGGATGGTATCGGCACGCTAATTACAGCCGAACCCTATGAGGAAACCCGTACCGCACGTATCGATGATGTTGGAGGCCTGCTGGAACTGATTGAGCCTCTTGAGAAGAGAGGCATTCTTGTGCGTCGTTCCCGCGAACTGCTGGAGACAGAGATCGAAGGTTTCACCCTGATGGAACGAGACGGCATGGCGATCGCATGCGCCGCTCTCTACCCCTATCCTCAGGAGTCGATGGCCGAACTGGCCTGCGTAGTGGTACACCCAGATTACCGTGGCAATGAACGAGGCGACCGGCTGCTGACATACATGGAGAACAAAGCACGCCAGCAAGGCATAGACAAGCTCTTTATCTTGACCACCCAAACCGCCCACTGGTTTATGGAACGGGGTTTCGTGCAAGCCGATCTAAGTGACTTACCAATGCGCAAACTGGCGCTCTATAACTATCGCCGCAATGCAAAGGTCTTTTTAAAACAGATCTAGTGTACCAAGGCGGGTAATACCGGTCGGCCAGCCATTTGTACTGATGATCGCCAGATAGGCATTCCCACGCTGGAGCGTGGGAACGAGAAAATAATACCGGTCGGCCAGCCATTTCCCCACTAAAACACTCTGTTTTATCCTCGCATCTGGTGATATTTTCTACTTGTACCGAAACAGACAAGGAGAGAACCATGACAAAGACAGTGATTCATCGACGACGTCTATCCAGCTACACCCTGCTGTTGGGCGGTTTCACGTTGTTGTTTATCAACCACGTCAGTGTTGTCATGGGAAATCCCTGGCTGATACCGGAATTTCTCAAGCTGCAATAGCCCGACCTCGAACAGATAAACCTTGATAAAATTGTAAAATAATTAGTGACATGCACTATTTATCAGATACTGATCCAAACCTGAAGATTCAAAATGGCATATAACTCAACTTTGCACCCTGTAAAAATATTACTACGAATAGTGCGGTCATTTTGGTTATACTTTGCAGGTTATGGAACAGCTCGACACCGGAAAAGTCTCCCTCTGCCTTAAGGATGGCCTGTATCTGCATGCAGTCATCTACACAAATAGCGAACTAGTCGAACGAGACTTGGTACCTATCGCTGACTATCTGGACAGATTCACAAGCCCAATTCCTGCCTTGTTAGAAAGAACGGGCTGCTATGCCATCTCAATACCTGTGCAGATTGCCATGCTGCAGCAGGCAAAACAGCGCTTAAAGGCCATAGCCTTCATAGAACGGAATCACAAGGATGTCATCTTGACGCGCATCGCGGCCAACACCTACTTCAGGGATATCGCGGTAAAATCCTTCTATGACAAGCAAGAAGCGCTCAACTGGCTGTCACAACACTTTTGTCCGGCACCTTTAATACAAAATACACAAAGCAACGTTTACTGACCCGGCAACCAAATATCTCAAATCAGTCAATCTCTGCTACCTCAAACCGGTAGTGCCGTTTTATCCATCACCTTGCGCATGACAAAACTTGAGTGGACACCTGTCACCCCATCGATACGCGTGATCTTATTCAACAACAGGGCCTGGTAGGCTTCCATATCGCGCACCACCACCTTGACCTGATAGTCCGCGTCTTGTCCGGTTATGAGTAGACACTCCAGAACCTCGGGCAGACTTTTGATCTTTTGTTCGAAATTTTCAAATCGCTCTGGCGTATGACGATCCATCGCGATGTGGATTAGCGCTACCAGATTGAGATCCAATTTGCTTGCATCCAGATGGGCCCTATACCCCGTGATAGTGCCCGACTCCTCCAAGGCACGCACCCTGCGTAGACAGGGTGATGGAGAGAGGCCAATCCGCTCAGCCAGGTCCTGGTTGCTGATACGGCCATCCCGCTGCAATTCTTCGAGTATTCGTCGATCAAAGCGATCTAGATCCATTAAGTTGCCCTCTAAATAACTAGCAAGCTATTTTATTGCTAATATTATTATCATCATAGCATATTAATCTATTTCATACTCTAATAAGGGTATAATTCGCAATCAACTGCCGGTTATTCTGGGTTAATCTTTCAACATTGGCCACAAGCCGCATACACGAGATCCGGGGTCATAAGCTCCGGGTACAGGGCAACCACCCCACAAGGGTAAGCATACGGGAGTCTTTAGCGGGTTAAACGCTGAATAGCAAAGGCCGCTAACGACCCCCGTTAACAG
>JASFJX010000508.1:0-3799 GCA_050119385.1 Candidatus Thiodiazotropha sp.
AGCACATATTCCGGCGTTGACAGGCTTTCGGGCAGCTCGGCAAACACCTCTGCGCTCGTCCTGTAATCGAGTGAGAGGATCTCGAGTAAACGCGCACCGGCGTAGATACCGTCATCGAAGCCATACCATCGCTCAGCAAAGAGTATATGGCCGCTGAACTCACCGGCCAATAGCGCATGGGTCTCTTTCATCTTCGCTTTCAACATAGAATGGCCACTCTTCCACATCAGCGGCCGCCCACCATTGGAGAGCACGATATTGGCGAGATGACGTGAACATTTGACATCATAGATGATATCGCCACCTGGTTCGCGGGTCAGTATGTCAATGGCCAGATACATCAACAGTCGATCCGGCCAGATCAGCTTACCGGATGAATCGACGATGCCGATGCGGTCACCGTCTCCATCAAAGGCGATCCCCAATGCGGCCTGATGCTCCACTACTGCTTTTTGCAGATCTTGCATATTTCTCGGATCGCTGGGATCCGGATGGTGGTTGGGAAAATCACCAGCGGGAGAACAGTAGAGTTCTATCACCTCACAGCCCAACTGGCGATAGAGTTCGGGTGCAACCACTGAGGCAGCACCGTTACCGCAATCCACCACCACCTTGAGTGGTTGCCCAAGCCGGGTATCGGAGGTCACTCGATCAATATACTCATTGACGATATCTTGAGAGTCGAATGAACCTTCCCCTCGCAACAGTTGCCCGGCATCGATCTGTCTGCGTAGATCCTGAATCTCATCCTGGGTAGGCGCGTTACCACCGATTACCAGTTTAAGCCCGTTATACTGCAACGGATTATGACTACCGGTCACCATGACACCGCACTCTGCATCCAACTCATGTACCGCATAGTAGAGCAATGGTGTCGGCACCATACCGAGATCGATAACATCCCGGCCACTCGCCTGCAGGCCCCCAATCAATGCACTTTGCAGGCGTTCACTGGACTCTCGTGTATCACGTGCCACGAGTACAGACTGATAACCTTTTTCGTAGATCTCACTACCGAATCCCTGCCCCAGAAGCATCACAATCTCTTCGTTAAGGGTTTCACCCACTATACCGCGGATATCGTAAGCCCTATAGATCTCTGCAGGAATATCAATACCGGTGGCGACTTCAGTTAACCTATCCGCCGCCGACTCGGCCGCCGGCTCCTCCTCCACTTCTTCGACCTTGATTGTGTAATCACTATCGCCGGAGGGTATTATTCGTTTCGTTTTGCCCTTCTCCACCTGTGCAGTACGGAATTCTTTGATCTGGTGCTCCATCACATCCAAGGTCGATTGCAAATCACCCAACTGAGCCAGCTGCACCTTTGCCGGGCGACCAACGACTATTGCCTCCACTAAAGAGAGGATCGTCTGCTGGTCTCGCTTGAGGGCATTTGTCATCTGCTGGCTAAGGCGAAGCAGTAGAAATGCTGTTATTAAAAACAACAGCAGGCCGGGGACGACCAAATGCAGGTTAGCCGTCAAATCAAACTGCAAACCGGTACTACCCCAATAGGCAACCTGCCAGATCGACCCTTTGACAGGGATCACTCCATCTGGTTTGTCGTTGTCAGAAGGTTTACGGCCCTTGCCGATAATGACCAATGGATTTTTGTCTGAAGGCGCTTGTTGAACCTCAATGCGACCGAAACGAGCCTCTAATCCGTTGAATATCTTCTGCAGCATCTCTACGGAATAAGCGGCATGTACAACACCAACTATTTGCCCACCCTGAGCGAAGGAAATACCACTGGCAATTGCGATATGCTGATGCTCAGTTCCAAACTGATGAAGCTCCGCGGGAAGTACCGCATCACTCTTTTCCGCCTGTCTCAATAGCTGCAACGATGCATAACCCATGTTTGGCGTCTCGCTGGTATCCGGCTCATTAAAACCAGCAGGTAGTAGCCGAACACGTAACGCGCCGGGTACCAGGCGAGTCAGTCTGGCTTGCTCATTGGCTAATCCAGCCTCATGGAATCCATTGACAAAATCCGCCAGGCCGGGTTGACGGGCAAGTGCTTGAATCAACGTTAGCTGTTGTTGCAGGACAGTAGAAATAGATCCAGCCAACATCTGAGCGATAGACTGCATCTGCCGCTTCTGACTCGACTGAGTCGACACATGATTCTGATAGCTAAGATATGCCCAGGTAGCCAGCGTCACCACCAGTAGCCCGATCACCCCTAGTAGCCAATATCCGCGAATGGTGCGTCCACCATTCTGCCGGTTACTCCTTACCCCGTTACGTTTTAGAAACCCCATATTGCTTCCTGGATTATGCAGGCTGCTCTGAATTCAATCAGTTACTACCCTTGTAATCTAAATTATAAACCGTTTAATAAGTTTCACTCTTTATCAGGGCGGCCATGCTTAGGCTTCACACCAAGCAACCTGTCCGAATAACGGATATCTCGATACCATGCCGCCATTGGTTAGATACCCTATTCCAGCATAACCCAATGATCCTGAAATATCGTAGCCCGACTGGTAATGATTGCGTAACAGATACCAAATTTAGACTCATCAGCTTTCTATGCCCGCCCGATATTGACTTGCAATCCTCTCAGCCAGCCGTTTTGCCAATACCGACTTTATCATCATCGGTAGCTCTTCCCGGCCATTCTGCCACAATATTAGTAGTGCATTCTGGTCAGATTCGAACCCCCCCTCTCGCCTGCCAACCCTATTGGCAGCAACCATATCCAACTGCTTACGGCGACGTTTTTCATCGGCATACTGTTCAACCTGTTCGGTCTCGGCAGCAAAACCGACCGTAAACGGCGGTTGCTCCATTGCAGCAACTTCAGCGAGTATATCCGGATTCTTGATAAGTTCTAGTGTTAGTTTCTCTTTTGTTTTCTTGATCTTATCTGCGGCAATTAGATTCGGACGGTAATCAGCCACTGCGGCGACTGCGATAAAAATGTCGCAATCATCCACAAGCTCCATGACTGATGAGTGCATTTCAAGGGCTGTTTCAACCCGTATGGATCTGATTTTCATAGGTGCCGCAAGTAATGTAGGAGCGCTTACCAAAGTCACTTCCGCGCCTAAATCACGCATCGCTTCCGCCAGTGCATATCCCATCTTACCCGAACTGCGGTTGCCCACGAAGCGGACCGGATCGATCGGTTCGCGCGTACCGCCCGCAGTCATTAGCACTTTAACGCCATCTAAGATCCCCGGACTGAAATAGGCCTCGGCCAATTGGCACAACGCATCAGGTTCAAGCATTCTCCCCGGCCCTGTCTCGCCACAGGCCTGAACCCCTTCATCCGGCCCCCAGCAGAGATAGCCCCTTTGCATCAGGCGCTGCAGATTCTCCTGGGTTGCCGGATTCAACCACATCTGCCGATTCATCGCCGGTGCCAATACTATTGGCGTTTCAGTGGCCAAGCAGAGCGTTGCCAGGAGATCATCCGCCTGTCCAGTGGCAGCACGAGCGATGAAATCTGCACTGGCTGGTGCAATCAGTATCAGGTCGGCCCAGCGAGCAAGTGAGATATGATCCATGGCCGCTTCCTGGGCTGGATCGAGAAGCTCGGTATAGACCGGATGCCCTGAGAGGGCCTGAAAGGTCAGTGGCGTAATAAACGCCTGTGCCGCAGGGGTCATGACCACTCGCACTTCAGCCCCAGCAGTCTGTAAGGCCCGCAAAAGGAACGCGCTTTTATAGCAGGCTATGCCTCCGGTCACCCCCAACAGGACCTTTTTATTATTTAATCTGGACATGATGCATCAATCACCTTGACATATGGCGGTAAGAGTAACCCATACGTCTGAAAATGTTAACA
>JASFJX010000509.1:0-3787 GCA_050119385.1 Candidatus Thiodiazotropha sp.
CGGCGCAAAAGATCTTTCCAACAAGTTTGCCGAGTTGGAGGCGGTGCAAAGCTGCTTCTCCGCCAATGTTTTCCGTTATGCCATGAACATCGGCCATGACGCGATCGATGCGAAAAACGATATGGCCGGTGATCTGACCGATGAAGAGATAGAAGACTATGGGTGTTCAGTTGACACCCTGAGTGAAACATTGGGCACCAGCAACAGCATGTCCGAACTGTTTACCAAGCTGGGGACACTGGATGTAGTCCGCTTCAGAAAGCAAAGAGACCGTTAATCTGATGCAGTTCAAAGGAATCAATATGAACAACAAATCGCAAATCGAAATGCTCAGCCGCAGGCGTTTTCTGAAAAACCTGGGTGGCGCGGGACTCACCGGCGCCATGTTCAAACTGTCGATGCTGAGCGGTAACCTGCTCTGGGCGCGTTCGGTGTTCGCCGCCGATGCGCCGAAACGAGTTATTTTTTACTATACCTCCAATGGCGCTATTCCCGATCAGTGGATGCCCAGTGGTTCGGAGACCAGCTTCACCCTGCCCGCCATGTCGGCGCCTCTGGAATCGGTCAAACAGCACTGTGTCTTCCTCAATGGGGTGAACATGAACAACCCCGGCCACGGCTTGACCTCAAAGGTCTTGTCAGGGGATGCAACTCACTCCTTGGATATCTACATGGCGCAGACCCTGGGTCAGGCAACCCCCTTCTCTCAGTTGCAACTCGGCGTCATCAGCAATGGTTACGGCAGTATGTCAAGAAACAACTGGAGCGAGCCGGCCTTCGAAGACAATCCGCTGAATGCATTCCAACGCCTGTTTGGCAGTGGTGCGACCGTCACCACGGATTCCACGGTTGATATTGAGGTAAGCAGGATCAGTAGCGTGCTCGATGCCAACCTGGACGCCCTCGACCAGATGCGCAGTGAACTGGGCAGTTTCGAAAAAGCACGTCTTGACGAGCACAGTGCCGCCATAGAACGCATCGAGTCACGTCTGAACAGCACAAGCTCTGATACCAGTGGCGGAGAGTGCAGTTCACCTTCGTTCAACTCAGCTGGCTTCAGCGGCGCGACCGATGACGCCACCAACTTTGACACCATTGCCGATCTACAGAGCGATATTGTGGCACTGGCTTTGAAGTGTGATTTGACCCGGGTGGTTTCATTCATGCTTGGCAATCACCAGGCCGACTATATCGTGCCCGAGTCAGGGGTGGATACCAACTATCACCAGAGCATCCATGGTCGGCCGGCCGAGGACTACATCCAGTACCGTGCCTACTTTGCCACCAAATTTCAGTATCTGATACAGCGTCTTGCCGATACTGAGGATATGGATGGTAATTCTGTACTCGATAACACCATTATACTGCATGTCTCCGATATGGCTGATGCTCGCGCCCACACCGGCGAGAATGCGCCCTTCATGCTGGCCGGCGGCGGGAATGGCACCTTGACTACAGGCCGGTCGCTGAATCTCAACGGCGTAGACTATAGGAACCTGTTGGATACGGTGGCCCAGGCCGCGGGAGTTGATATCACCGCCTCGGGTTACCCAGGCTATGGTAGCGGTACGATTAGCGGCATATTCAACTAAGCGAAAAATCTGGAGCAACTAACAAGGACGATTTTTTCGCTTATTGTTAATTAGTGACGAATTTAACAGAGCGACTTGTATCTTTAGGTATCTAATAACCGGAAAGCCCTCTATTCAAAAAGAGGGCTCATGGGGTTTCATATGCGTACTTAAGCTACAGCATTGACGACCGGATAAATTAGCTCAATTGTTTATTTTATCATGCATTAACATTGTAACCTTATCACGGTCGCATATGCATGTAGATATCCACTAAGAGCCTGCTGAATGCATTTAGCGCTCGCAACCTTATTTATATTTGTACGCAGGTTTATATCGGTTTTATTCAAATGACATCGAAGTAATCAAGTACGCAACATCGTGATTTATTAGTTAGCATATGGAGATTTGTTATGTCGCGTTTAGCCTATTTATGCACAGGAATGCTTGCTGTACTTCAACTATTTTCGGTTGATATCATTGCCGCCACTTTTAGTGGCGACAACGGGCGTTATAAAATCATTTCCCGATTCAGCGGAAAAGCCATTGACGTCGCGAAAAAAAGCGAGGCGAATGGCGCAAATATTCTTCTTTGGGAGTACAAAGGCACTTCCAACCAGCATTGGGATATCACGGCACTTGGTGACGGCTACTATTCGATTCGTGCAGTTCATAGCGGCAAAGCTATGGATGTCTACTATAATTGCACCGATCCGGGTTGTAACGTACAGCAGTGGGAATATTGGGGAGCCAATAATCAGCAGTGGCAGATCATCAGTGTGGGCGACGGATACTTCAAAATCGTATCCCGCCTTAACGGAATGCCAATCGATGTCTGGGGCTGGGATTCCAGTGACGGTGCTGATGTTCGTCAGTACACTGACAGCAACGGTGAAAACCAGCAGTGGGAAATAGTCGCTGTTGACGATGATACAACATCTGATGACGACAATAGTGATGACGGCAGTGACGATAATAATGATGATACAACATCTGGTGATATCTATGGATCTACCTGTAACGGTGGCAACACTACGGTTGTTACATCGACAATCCGTATAGAGGATGGCGGAACTTTTGATGGCGGTTGTAATACCTATACTGCCGGCAGTGAACTTGGTGACGGCAGCCAGGATGAAGGACAAGATCCCATCTTTCGCGTTGGCCCTGGATTAATTCGCAACGTTTATATCGGCAGTAACGGAGCGGACGGAATACATTCGCGTAATGGCGGTGATGTGCAAAACATCCACTGGTCCGATGTCGGTGAAGACGCCATGACAATCAAGTCACCTACCGATGGTGCGACTGTAACCGCAACAAACATTGAAGGCTACAATTCGGCTGATAAATTCTTTCAAGCGAATGACGATGGCACCCTGATTGTAGAAAACTGTATTGTAAGTAATGCTGGAAAGTTTCTTCGCCAAAACGGCGGTACGACTTTTCCACTGCATGTGGAAGTCAACAATTGTGACATTTCAGATATGGATGAAGGGATTTTCCGCAGCGACAGTTCGAGCAGTACGGCCCGCATAACCAATAGCCGCTTAAATAATGCCGGAGATATCTGTATCGGCTCTTGGGGAAGCTGTACTTCTTCAGGTATCACCTATTACTGATCGGCTATTGTTTTAGCAGCGACTGCTCGTTAAACTGCTATCGTCGCTGTACAGGTTGAACCTGACTTGTCACTAGGCAAAAGTGTTTTATGTGATCGTGGCACATACCTTAAACGGTCTACGTGTTTAGCCGCCAAGTGACAAGTCCTGTTTATTACTGCCGCATGATTTCTACTAGTCTTTTTGCTTTAACAACATGTCTACACACTTTTTCTACCCATACAGATCCTTCACAATAATCAACAACTATTTAATCTCCTTATTAGCGAACTTTTCGGACAGATGATTAATTAGCATTCTTGTTTACCATCACATATCAATTTCTGTATGATTAATCTGCCTGCTTTAGCTATGGCGTGCAATGGCATTTCATTGGTTTATTGTCAATACTGCTATCACTATGAATAGTTAGTTCCATCCAGAAACTACTTGGACGTTGGTAGGCGCCAGACGGTTGTCTTTCGTAGAAGCGGCATGGATGCCGCGTAAGCCCCGTCAGCACAGGGATGTGCTGTTGGGGCGTCGGAGAAAGATAACCGTCTGGCGCCGAAGGGTAGAAAAGAACCCCTCATATCTGGACGGGCACTAGCTAGT
>JASFJX010000510.1:0-3786 GCA_050119385.1 Candidatus Thiodiazotropha sp.
AAGAATGAGTCATTGAGTTTCATCATCAATCTTCACTCTGAGCATTCGAATATGATTTCTAACTGAGAAGAAGAGCCATATCATAAGTTGAAGAGAATTAGCGATTACTTTGTCGATATTTGTTTGGGACACCCAATGCACAACCATACTCACACAGTGGTGAAGGTTGATCAGCAAGAGGCGTTGGCCTGGAGTCATGACGAAGTCACCAATCGCTGGACTGCACTCTACAAACCAAGCCCCATTGTCGATCGATATCTTAACGGCATTAAATTAACAAAAGCAGAAAAAAGCGTTGTTGAGGAAGATATCGAGAAATGGCGCCATAGGCTATACGATATCAGTTGGTTTATGCGAAATCTGAACGAAACCATCGCCCGAAGGGCGAATGAAGAGGATGGCTGCCGCGGTCGTTTCTGGGAAGGAAGATTCAAAAGCCAGGCCCTACTTGACGAAGCTGCCACCGCTTCACTCCACCCACCCTATTCATGAATATTTATAGGACAGCAGTGTAGTGTTACAATTAACTTACATATTCGCTTTTTGTGCTTTACACGACCAATTAATAGCAATTGAATATTCTTTGCCAATTCTATTAGATTCATGAAAGCAAACCAAGAAATGGATTTTTTCTATTTATTTTCAATAAAAAGCACAAAGGCGCACCTATTACTACGTCTTTAGGCAGTCAGAGGGACAAAGGCTTGGCAAAGATTGCTGTTATCATTGAGGACGATTGGGAACTCCGTGGAAATGGAAGTGGTAACGTCACCGAGCATCAGTATCTACCTGCTCTTTTTCTTATGGATTGCGCGGAGCGGCTTGGAATTAAACTCACTTTCATGGTCGAGGTGCTCCAACAATTGAAGTTCTTAGACTTTGCTAAGACTTCGAGATATTACTCACTCCAGTCCCAGCTTTGGCAGGATACAGTTTTGGAGATGTCCAATCGAGGCTTTGACGTACAACTCCACCTTCACCCTCAATGGCATTCTGCATACCTCGATAATGGTATACCAATAGTGGCCCAAGAATGGAATCTCGGACGCTATAAAGCGGAAGAACAAGCAACAATGATAGAAACATCATTATCATACCTGAATAACCTGTTAAAGAGCAGTAAAAATCCAAACAATATTTTAGCCTTTAAAGCAGGAAACTGGGGATTGCAACCCTCTAAAACTCTGTTAGAAAACATAGAAAATAACGGTATTTATTGGGTACTCGGTGTTTGCAGAGATATATGGATACCTCAGCAAGGGACTGACTATCGTGAAATTGACGAAGATACACTTCCCTATATCCCTGACTTTGAGGATATCCGACGAGTTAGTGACAAAAATATCAAGCTTCGTGTTATTCCTATGACATATGCTTACCTGAGCATTCATCAAGCTGCCTTAGTAGCACTATCTCGCATTATTAGACAGATTACGCAAAGGCACATAGGTTATTCACTTGCCAAGGCAGGCAATGAAAAACACAAAGACGGCACTCAGCGGCGGATTATACGTGGTTTAAGTTTGGCTAACCACGTACAACTAGGCAATCTCTCTTACTCTGCAATGAAGTCGATGTTTGATTCTGCATATAAGCGTTTATCAAGCGTAGATAATAATATGGCGCCTATAGTCATTGAAAGTCATTCAAAATTATTTTCTGGTAATTATCGTAATATATCAAAATTTTTAGAATATATAGTTAGCCGATATGAATCTAAAATTGATTTTCATGACATGACAAGTTTTCATCAATTAGGTAGATCATCACAGTAATATAATACTACCTATGATGTCTAATATTTCATCAGTTCCTAAGCATACATTGCACTAGAACATTTTAGCATCGACATTTATAACCAAGCTGGATGATTTGTGTTTTTGTTTGTTTGCAGGTGATATGATACGAGTTTTTTGATTGGGTATCTCATTAATTTAATTAATTTTAATTAGTGAATCCAAGTGTGTAACTGCATACTATTAACCTAGTGTGGTGTAACGAATAAATGGCACATATCAGCGCGACGGGAAGCCCGCAAATGCCCCAATCCCGCGTTGCAGTCCTTGTTAAGGGAGGGGCCATTAACGGCGGACC
This sequence comes from Candidatus Thiodiazotropha sp., assembly GCA_050119385.1. Taxonomy (GTDB): domain Bacteria; phylum Pseudomonadota; class Gammaproteobacteria; order Chromatiales; family Chromatiaceae; genus Thiodiazotropha. Next base: position 2,095 of record JASFJX010000510.1, read on the forward strand.
GCGCCTTGTCTTGGGGTATTTGTGGGCCTCTGATATGTGCCATTTATTCGTTACACCACACTAGTTCACTCCAATAACTTCAATCCGACTGGCAAGGAATCGCCAAGAAAACGTTTTTCGTCCACTGCAGACAACTCAATCACTTCATTGACCATTTTCACCCAGGAAAGAGGCGCTTTGACGGCACGGAGTCTTTCGCTGACCCGGCTTCGCATGGTAGATCCAATATCCCGTTCCCGGTCACCAGTCATGCGGGTCAAAAGTGTTGCGGCAAACGTGGCAGGTTCCTTCTTTTTCCAGTCCTGATCTAAAAGCTGGAGCAACCACTGCTCAGCAATTTTTACTGGCACGACTTGGTGGGTACTGCCGTAAACCGGCTCTCGTGCACCTAACCTGCCGATGGCCCACCAAGTCTGGATATTTTCTTTGGGTTTTCCTAGTCGTTTTAACAACCACTCGCCAACCTCGATCTTTTTCTCAACCGGTAGACGTTCAAGAGAAGCAACCAGTCTTACCATGGCATCGTAACCCAGTTTTTTCTCTCCTGGTGGACGCTTCGCTCTACCGGGAGGTTGTAAATAGTAGGCGATATCCTCAAACAACTGGCGCTGGAGCGCCTCGTCCAATCCTCCGGCCACCCTGCGCCATAATATCCACCACTCTGCCCAATTACGCGCCTCCTTACCAAACTGGATACCATTGCAATAGATAGTCCAAAGCTGTTCCACACGCCAATCATCAAGTGGATAACCATAACCGGGACGCAGACAAAAACCGACCAAGTTAAGCCAGATGCGTTCATGATCACTGCTGCGCCGTCGTTTGCCTGCGCCATTCCAAAGCACTTCGAACAGTTCGCGCAGCAACATGCCATGCCACGCCTCCCGTGGGCCCAATAGGCGCTCCAGTTCGCTGTGCAAGCGCTTTATCTCTTTTGGTTCTACCGATCTCTTTTGCTGCCCGTACATACGTTCGATCAATTGACAGGCTTCGGTAAACCTTGAAGGCATCTCTGCCGCTATCGATTCAGGTTGTGTATCACGGCCTCGCAGTTGGAACTCCAAGTGCCAGCGCTGAGGTGGTCCGCTTGCCGCAACACATTGCACTTCCAGGGTACCCACTTCGGTAAGGGTGGCGGCAAGTTGCACCGGGATTTCTGCCCTGCCATCGCACTTCTCTGCATCCAATACTGTGGCAATGGGTGGCAGCGAAAGCATCTTTGTCTTATCCAACTCCACCAGTTCACCCGTCTTCCAGGGAGTATCGGCGGTAGAGGAATAGAGATGGAAGCCTGCCGGCTTTCCCACCAGAAGGGAGAAATTTCGTTCAGTCAATAACAATTCCTGCCCATCCCGGGTACCACGAGGCAATAGACAGACCGCATTATGCCCTGACACATCATCTTCCAAGGCGAGGAAGTAACTGCGAGGGGAACCGCCACCGATCCGAGGAGCTTTACCCGCGCGCCCCAGCGCATAGGCAACCGCACCTCGTGCCACAGCCTGTTCCGGATGGTTATTAATGAGTCGTTGCAGCGGCTTGCCCCGCCACTGCCCAAGGATTTCCAGCAGCCGGTCCGATAATGTCTCACTGAGGAAAACCCCGCCATTAAGCAGTATTGTATCAGGAACGGGTATCTCCTCCGCCGAAGAGGACATCTCCAGGGCTTCAGCGGAAACCCGGGAGTGACAA
>JASFJX010000511.1:0-3761 GCA_050119385.1 Candidatus Thiodiazotropha sp.
TTACGCGCTGACCTTTCCGGTCACTGCCCAACCTGCTTGGGCTTGCTGTTGACTGGCGAAACACAGGCCGCAACACGAGCGTAGCTGGTGTTGCACCGACGCAGAACGGAAGCAGCGGACTTTCTGCCACCACCGCGCCAGCCCGGCGCGGCGCTTGCCCCGGTGTGCAAGCCGCGTGATTCAGGCCATGGATGGCTGGCGCGCGGGTTGCTCAACGATGACAAGCGCCGTGACGGGCGATCCGAGGGGGATTAAGGCGCGTGGTCGGGGAAGCGATCCTCAACGGATTCCAATAAGCGTTTACCGTGGATGACCGCCAGGATATGCAACTCGGTAGCGTGGATCTCGTAGATCAAGCGATAGCTGTAGACGAAGCGCTCACGGATGTTCTGCTGGCCGAGTTCGGGGACAACCCGGCCCAGACGAGGTTGTTCCGGCAACAGGTCCGTCGCCGCAAACAGCTCTTCAACCACCCGTTGCGCATAATGGGGGGAGTCTCGGTGGATATACTCGGCGATTTCGTCGATATCCTCCAGTGCCACATCAGACCAGACCAGTCTCAGGGTTTCAGCCATTTACTCAACCGCTCCCTGGCTTCTTCGTGTCCGATTCCCCTGCCCTGCTCGATAGATGCCTGACCACGCTTGATTTTCTCCAGCACATAGAGGTGGTACTGGATGTCCTCGTAGCTGCTATCGTCAGGCAGATTCTTTAAGAGCTGCTCCACTTCTTGCTTTGCTGTCTGCATGGCCCTCTCCTCAATGTTATTCACCATGCTTGTAAGCATATCAGGATTGCACTCGGTCTTCGTGGCTTTCATGGGTATCCTCTCTTTCGTCTAGCTCCTCACTCTCCAACGCCTCCATCAGCACCTCCTCTGGCGCTGGCTCCTCACGCTCCGGGTCTTCATCCCAGTCCACTTGCTTAGTCCGCTTCGCTCTGGCCGGATGCGTCAGTGTATGCACCTCTTTTAACTTCTTGATGCTCACCTGCGTATAGATCTGCGTCGTGTCCAGCTTCACGTGGCCGAGCATCGCCTGGATAAACCGGATGTCGGCCCCGTTCTCCAGCATCAGCGTCGCCAGCGTGTGGCGGAACAGATGACAGCTCCCGCGCTTGCCGATGTGCGCCTTGTCGATGTAGTTTCTGACCAGGCTGCTCAGCCCGTTGGGGCTGATCGCCTGGCCGTAACGGCTCAGGAACAGCCTGCCTTCGTCACGCCCGCAGGCCAGTTCCGAACGGGTCGTTTCCAGGTATTTGTCGACCCACTGCAAGGCCCGTTCGCCGATGGGGATCATGCGGTCTACCCGGCCCTTGCCTTGGCGCACGAACAGGGTGCCCCGCTCCGGGTCCACATCCTGCACCAGCAGGTCGATCAACTCCTGGCGGCGGATGCCGGTGCTGTAGAGTACTTCGAGTATCGCCCGGTCTCTCAGGCCCATGGGGTCGTCGAGGTCGGTCTGGTTCAACACGCTTTCGGCCTCCCGCTCGCTCAGCACCGCCTTGGGCAGGCGTTTTTCCAGTTTCGGCAGTTCCAGCTCACTGGCCGGGTTGTAGAGGATGTGGTTCTCTTTGGCCAGCCACTTGAACCAGGCCCGGATCGCCACCAGGCGGTTGAACTGGCTGCGGAACGATAGCGGGTCGCCGTTCTTTTTGCGGTAGTGGAAGAGCATGCGCTGGTAGCGCTCCAGGATCGGCTTGGTGATCTCGCTCGGTCTTATCAAGCCCCGCTGGCCGCACCACTCCAGGAACCAGAACAGGAAGAACTCGCGCCCGCTGATGGTCTTGTCCGAGTAGTTCTTCATTGCCATCTATTGCAGGTAGGTTTGCACCATCTGGTACATCCCCTGGGGATCGGCCAGGTGGGTGATGTGGGGGTACTGGCTGACGTCCGAGCGGCCCTCCGGCATGGTCAGATCTCCAGGCCGGTGGTCTTGCGGCTATGGGCGGCTAAAGCCGGAGTATGATGCGATGCGTTGTTATTTTTCCTGGACGTGTTTTTGGCCGGTTTTTTGTGCGGTTCGCCGTTTGCGCTGATATTAATGGGCTTTTCGGCATTTTTACCGGTGCTACTTGAGGGCTTCTTGGGGGCGCTTTGGGGGCGACTTGAGGGCTTCTTCTCTTCTGCTGGGGGCTCCTTTTGTTCGTCGTACCGGAGTTTTTTGACATCCAGCAGCCCCATCAGGAAGGATTCCCCCGCTTCGCCTTCGCCCCGGTAGAGCAGTTCATAAACGATCGACTTGCCCCGGCTGCCGCTGTGCACCAGCACATATTCCAGCTCTTCCAGGCGGCGCATATGTTTCTTCACTTGGAAGTCGCTCCAGCCGCTCATGGCCCGGACGTCCTTGCGGCTAAAGCGGTGATCACGCTGCTTGATGTTTTCTTGTTGGCACTGCTCCGCGACCCAGTCGGTCATCAGTTGCAGCAGGCGGCGGGTCTGGGGCGGCAGTTCATCGAGACTGCGGCCCAGCACTTCGTGGGCCAGGCGGTTGGCGGTGGCGATGTCATCGAGCGTCACTTCGATGTATTCCAGCACTTCACCGACCAGTACCACCCGCTTCACCGCTCGCTGGTACTGGTGCAGCAGCGCGATCACATCGATCAGGCCCAGGTACTTTTCGTGGTCGCGCCGGGTTCTGGTTTTGTCGTCCAGGAAGGTCAGCCGGTCGGCGTAGGGGTTCATCACCGCCAGGGGTCTTAGTAGCCGTTGGGCGTTTTGGTGCAACCGGATCAGCCGTTCTTTTTCCTTTTTGGCCTTCAAGCCCGCCAGGGTCCGGCGCTGGCGTTGCGCCGCGTGGATCGCCTGGGTTTGGGCGCGGGATTCATCCACACTCAGCACCAGGCAGCGGTTCATCAGCTCTTCGTCGATATCGATGGCCGTGGTGGTGCTGAACAGCATCACCGGGCCTTCGACCCGGTATTCTTGGGTCTCCAGGTTGCCGATCACCGCGTTCTTGCCGGTGCTGGCGATGGTCACTTGCCCCTCGCTCTGCAACAGTTTCAGGGCATAGCTCGTATGCTCCGCGCCCTCCTCTTCCGCGATGGCCAGGATCTTGTGTTTCAGATCCTTTTCGCCCATGTAGTAGAGGCTTTGCCCGGTCATGGCGCTGTACTGGATCCGCTCCTCTTGTGGCATCAGGTCCAAGACGGCATCCATCAGCGAGGTCTTGCCCGCCGCCGAGGTCGATTGGATCAGGACCGCCAGCGGTTTTTTCATCTTGCGCGAGACGCCGGCGAGATAGCCCACCAGTTTGTTGGTTTCTTCACCCACCACGCCGCAACGATTAAAGTCTTGCAGGATGCGATCGAGCAGTACCGGATCCTTGAGCAGGGCCAGGGCCTCTTTCAGCTCGGCCTCGCTCATCGTGGGTTGTTTCTCCTGCTTGGCCAGGGTGCCTTTGATCTGCTGGTCTTGCAGCTCTTCGAGCTTCAGCAGTACCTTGCCCAGGTCGGCCTTGATCTCGCTGGCCGGGATGCCCAGCTCAACGGCAGCCTGTTTGATATAGACGACTCTCGCCTTGGCGCTGTAGAGGTCGAAGGTGTCGACGTGGAACGCTTCTTTCTGTTGGATCAGCAGGTTGATTTTGCGTTGCTCGTAGCTGAGGTTTTTGCTCAGGCCACGGATGCGGTAGTGGCGTGGATCTAGATTGATATGGATTTCGTGGTCGGTGATCTCAGCATCGATGGTGGCGGTGTTTTCGACGGGGCTTTCAGCGGCTAACGCTTTGGCGGCTGACGCACAGGGATGTGCTAATGTCGCG
>JASFJX010000512.1:0-3757 GCA_050119385.1 Candidatus Thiodiazotropha sp.
CGCGCCATCTCCAAGGAGTCAGCCACACAACCACCAGTCTCTTCAGCGAGGGCCTGTAGTTCGGCATCAGTGTAGTAATGGGCCACCATTACTGCGTTCAGCTGTTTCAGTTTACGGCTGATTTTAGACTTTATGGCATGTTTCTCCTGGTCGTTCAGAGAGGGCCATTTAGGATGCTCGGGGATTATGATCTTGGGAAGATTGAGTGCTTCGGAATTCATGAGGTTCTCGTTTCTCTATTTTATAATTTCCAACTGAGATGATGGATTGATTACCTGGTAGGTTTTCGCTGGCCGGTGGTTTCCCGTGCGGGAGTATTCACCTGTCTCTTTTATTATATTTCGTGCAAGTATCCCTTTCCGGAAATTGCGTTTGTCCAGTTTTCCATTGAGCAATATCTCGTAGACAGATTGCAGTTGACTGAGGGTGAAGCTTGGCGGCAGCATTTTAAAGGCAATGGTAGTGTAACTTAACTTCGACACTAATCGCTTGTGTGCCAATTGAATGATACTTATATGATCGAAAGCGAGTTCCGGCAACTCGTTGATGGCGAACCAGGCTGTAAGCGCCGCATCACTCGATGCCTGTGGTGACAGGTTATCCGATTGACTCAATGCAAAGTAGGTAACACTGATTACCCGTTCTCGGGGATCCCGTTGTGGATTGCCGAAGGTGTAGAGCTGTTCCAGATAGACACCCTCAATCCCCGTCTCTTCCGAGAGTTCACGTTTTGCACAGGCTTCAAGGTCTTCGTCAATATCCAGAAACCCTCCGGGAAGGGCCCACATGCCTTGATAAGGAGGATTGCCTCGTTGGATCAAGAGTACGCAAAGGGCGCTTTGGCGAATGGTAAACAACACCACATCCGTGGTTACCGCCGGGTGAGGGTAGCTATAACAGTGTTGTCGGTTCGGGGGCATTTTGCTGATTTACCTGGATCGCGGGAATGGTGAATCCGATTTAATATAGCTTAGTGTATCAAATACACATTAAGGCTGTCACCCTTCAATCAGCGGATGCAAAGTAACGCCTGAATCTTTGAGGGTTTACCTAAGCGGTTCTCCTTAGGTTATTGATATCAGTAGAGTGAACACATATCAGAGTGGTGTCCTGGGATTAAAGCTCGGAATTGATGTGCCGTTAATAACTTGCGTAGCAAGGTGAATTTTTTGAAACGGTCAAACTATGCAATCCGCCAGTCAAGTAAAATTCAGGGTACGAAAGCTGCAGTATTTACCGCCACTTTCAACGACGGCAACCCATCTGCTTGAGATGTTGAGTGACGATAATCTCACTTTGCTACAGCTGGGTGCTGCCATCAATCAGGATCCAGGGCTGAGTGCGAGGATCCTTGGCCTTGCTAATTCAGCCTATTTCGGCCAGAAAAACCCGATTCTTACCATAGAAGAAGCGATCATTCGCGTGCTTGGCTTGAATATGGTGAAAAGCCTGGCATTCAGTATCGCGGCCAGTGGGGTTTTCGAGACGAAGGGTTGTCGTAGCTTTGATTTGCAGGAGTACTGGCGCCATTCACTCTCTATTGCCATGTTCTCCCGGCAGGTCTGCCTATCGATCAATAGTGAGATACGGCCGGATGCCGATGGGATCTATTTAGCCGGACTTCTGTATGAATTAGGCGTGCTGGTCTTGGTTCATGAGTTTCCGCAGGAGTATGCCAAGGTATTGCAGATGTCAAAACAGCAACCCGATAAGGACCGGCTGGCACTTGAAACAGAGATCATTGGGACCGACCATTTTCAGGCAGGTGTCTGGCTGGGTCATCGCTGGCATCTGCCTGAAATGGTGGTTCGCACCATCGCTCATGAAACGAGGGAGGATGTCGATTCAGGCACTCACTTTGATAGCTTGCTTGTGGGTGGCGTGGCGCAGTGGATTAAGAATCCTTTGCCCACTGAATCGAAACTGACACAGCCGTTGCCTGAATTAGAAACGCATTTCGGATTGTCAAAAGAGCAGCTGAACGCTATCAAGGAGGATTTTCTAAACAAAGAAGAGGAGATACAAATGATTGCCAAGATGCTGGCCAACTAACCGGAGCAGCCAATGGATCTCTCTTTTAATCAGACATCGATGGATTTGCGGGAGCGCTTTTTTAGCCTGCTTGATTCCCTCTCGGCCCTGCGCGCGCTGTCCCAAATCGATCTGGATGGTATCAGCGAAGAGGAATTGATCGCGAAAGCCCTGGATGAACTGATACGTTACCTGAACCTGGAAAACTGTTCGGTTTTTCGTATCGAAGGGGGCCTGCTTCGTTGTGCAATGGGTACCAATCCGGATGAAACCCATGGTGAACTTAGTTCATCCAAGCACTTGGCCCAGAGCAGAGAGACGATGCAGTTCCAGCCCGGGGAAGGCATTGTGGGTATGGCTTTCAGTACCGGACAGTTACAGTATTGTCGTGACTGTTCCCAGAGTGACGACTATTTGATCAATTCCCTATCAGGGGGAGAAATGCCCGGTTCCCTCATCAGTGCCCCTATCTTGATGGGTAAACGGGTGTTGGGGGTATTGAATGCATCCCACCCCATGCCCGAGTTCTTTGAGCCCTGGCAACAACACACCTTGAGCCTTTTCTGTAGCTGCCTTGGACAGATCATATACAACCATAGATTGCTGCATGACATGGAGTCCGAGGTTGAACAACGTACCCGGGAATTGCAGGATGCGCTGAATGAAGCAGAGTTACATCGCAGGCGCCATGAGCAATTGTTGACCATCGATGAACTCACCGGATTGCATAACCGGCGCTATTTCTTCAACGAGGCTGAGGCACTGCTGTCGCGGGCTATCCGTGATGATCACAGCAGCAGTTTATTGCTGATTGATATGGACTACTTCAAGCGCATTAACGACCAATGGGGCCATCGGGTTGGAGACGATGTGCTGATCGACATCGCGAGGGTGTTGAAGGAGGAGGTCCGTGGTGGCGATATTCTCGCTAGGGTGGGGGGCGAAGAGTTTGCGGTGATGCTTGCGGAAACCGGGATCGGCGGAGCAGAATTGATCGCGCAACGCATCCAGGAGCGGCTGGCAAAACTCGATACCGGTCGCGACTTGGTGGGATTGAATCTAACCGCCTGTATCGGTATGACAGCGACTTCCCAGGATCACGACCGTAATTTGTCTGTGAGTGAACTGCTGGATCAACTCTATTCGAAGGCAGACCGCGCCATGTACGACTGTAAACGTGAAGGTCACAACAGTCGCAAGCGTTTCCTATAGCCCGTCTAAATAAATCCGCGCTAGAGACTTTTTTCGGCCACCTGTGGTACCTCGGTGGGTGATTTGGACTCGGGCGCAAGCAGCGTTTCATCACCGGAGGGATTGGTGAACTGGTCATTGAGTGTCTGAATATAGGTGTCAGTTGCTTGAAGGACTTCACGCAACTGTCTCTTTGATTTTCGGCCCCATCCGGCGGGATTTTTTCTGAAGATCGAGCGCCAAGGGTTGGTGCTGCGCAGAAAGGCTCCCACGGGATTACCTTTGATCCCGGTTCTGGCAACTTGCTTACGCAGGCCTTTCAGCAGGCTGCGGGCTGCTGCCAACCTGACGGTGTAATGGATGGCCAGTAGAACAACCACAAGCAGAGCCGATAACACCCATGGCAGTGGTGAGTTGAACCCGCTTTCAAGCCATGCCGGGGCGAAGTTGAAACCCTGCCAATAACCGGCATTTATCGAAAATATCAGCAGTGCCAGAAGCAGGCCCCCCATGAGTAGGGCATCCCCCAGTAACA
>JASFJX010000513.1:0-3754 GCA_050119385.1 Candidatus Thiodiazotropha sp.
CTGCATTCAGTCTGTCAATCAGTCAATTATCCTCGTTTAATCGGCCGCGTAGGTAAAAAACCTGTTTAAACCGGGATGGTTATCTTTTGGTTGCCCCCCGTATTCAAGGTTTTTAGAGTGGGTGTCTGATTATGTTTCTGATTATGTTTCTGATTATGTTTGATTATGTTTTGGAAAGGAACAGAGAATCCTGTGTCGGCAGTTCGTTTCTCTCCCCTATCGCTTATTGCTCGGGGAATATTGAGACCCACTGCCTGACTGATCCACGACCATGGATGTCTCCAACAAAAAAATCAGGTGAGGAACTATGGGCCTCGTTAAGAGATGCTCCGTAATGGCTTCTAACCCACAAATCCTTGTAACCGGCAAGCCGAATCAGCGACGGAAAAACTTGAAAGTGGCTCGTTTTATTGAAGTTGGTCTTTTGAGCCGCTATTAAACTTTTTAGAACTACCCTGTCGTTAGAGAAAATCATCATTGGTACAAGGCCCTCGAAACGGTTGGCTCTCGGTCTGCAGTGAGTTGCCAATGTTCCATCATCGACGATATTTTGGCCGTGATCACTAGTATATATAATCACGTAAGGCCTAAAGTTCTCTGTTTCGGATAACAAGTCTTTAAACCAATCATCAACACTCCAACGTATTCCATTCATATATGAATTTAGAGATTTCTCTCTATCATTCATTGGTTCACCCGGTTCAAGGACTGGGCTGAAGAAATTGTACTCTTTGGGATAGCTCCTAAAGTATGGAAAATGAATTCCATATTTATTAAGCATGATAAATGTTTTGCCGGGTTGCTTGAGGAGAGTTATCAACTTATCACGAGCAACGCTGTCGCTTTGATAGGCGATTTCCTGCCGAACTCTTATGAGTTCGTCTATAAAAGAAGCCTCATTCTCATTCATGAAGTTTTGGTAATTCGCCCATTCCTCAGCACTCTGGGCATCCAGGTAAACATTGTAAAACCCTGCCTTCCTGGTAAATTGCCAAATCGAAGGTTGCTTCAAGGTTATTTGATCGTGGTCAGGGATCTCCTCTTTTCTCACGCCTGTCCTGAGAATGAGGTTGGAATAATGACTGCAGTTTGAAGATGAAGCAGCTAACCCAAAATTCACGATTCCCGTATCCAGAGAGCGAAGATAAGGTGTTGTCGCTTTTTTGTATCCATTGATTTCGAGAATGTCTGCACGGATACTTTCATCCACAATCAGGACAATTTTCTCAATCTGCGCATTCAAGGGGGCCTTGTAAGCTACCTTGGATCTTTCTCCATCGTAAACGCCGCTTTGGCTGGCATATACAAGCATTGACGGAATCCTGAAAAAGGAGGGGTATCGATCAAAATGTCCATGACTATATTGTAGGCCAATGGTGGTCAGTATTACTCCGCTTATTGGAACAAAATAAGATTTTTTAGAGATATTGAATTTTAAAATATCAGGTAACCGTTCGACAAAAATAATAATTGGAATAAGAATAATTACAAAAGGCAGTGCAGCTAAGCCAAAATTCTCTACCACTTCCCAAAACCACCATTGAAAATAGCTCACGATAAGGACTGACTGTTGGAAATCAATAGGCGAGTTTGATGCGTTGAAGTGACCAATATTAAAAAGAAAGAAGAAGAGAAAAAGCGGTAATGTGATTTTTCGTAAAAAGCTGCGACCACCAAAGAATATTAAGAATGTTCCGAATAGAGTCCAGCAGAATAGAATCAAATACAGTATTAGCTCGATTATCTTGCCTTGATTCCACAGAGAGCGATAAGGATACAAAAAGTCGTAGAACATACTGAATTCTACTAGTAAAAGTATAGTAATCGATCCTAGGGCGATAATCATTCTCAAGTAGAAATTTGACATTGGAATCCCTTCTCAAGCCGGTTTTACAAAGCAACTCTCAGAAAGCAAGGAATAGTTTTACATGCTTTGCCTTGCTTATGATGTAATTATTGTCTGGCATGATAAATTACCAGATACCCGGTATCAGCCTATAACGAGTTTGTTCAGTGTATGCACGATAACCATTAAGCTCGTCATTTAAGGTGCGATCCTCCAGGTATGTGCGTACGATCAGTAACAGAGACAGCAAAACCGAGAGTAGCAATGCGTACCTTGAACCTAGTGCGACGGGTAGCGCAAACAACAAAACGATAACGACGGTATACATTGGATGACGAACCCAGGCATAAGGACCCGTGGTAATCACTTTGTGTTTACGTTCAACATCAACCTTGACGACCTGTGCCAAATAGGTGTTCTCGTGCATCACCCAACCAAGTACGATGAAGCATGGCAAGTGTACAAGGAACGCAATTAGCCTCATCCACAAAGGAAAAGGTTCACTCCATCCGTATCTCACGGCATCGAAACCTGGAACGATATACAAAGCTATGCCGGCAATAAAAAACAATGCCATGATCAGTTTATCCCAGTATTTTTGGTCTTTATGAAAGGGTGCGAGTTTTATGCGTTCGGCAAGTAACTCTGGATCGTGTTTCATTAAATACAGTGTCATGACGAGCCCAAAGAGAGTCCAAAGGCCCACCATCACCCAGGCCTCCCACCAGTACCAGCTCCCAGCCGGCCAGATCAGTGCCAGCGCAAACAAACTCATGCGTATCACAAAGCGTAACCATATGATATATGGGTTCATCATCAGGTCCCGTTTCGTCATTTCGCTAACTCCATTGACTCACAGATTTTCAGGATAACGCAGTGGCTTCCTGTTTTTTTCACTTCTCGCTTGTACTGTTGATCATTGTCCGGCTCTCCGGATTTGATTTCTGTGGGACGTTCAAGCGAGTGTAACCGTTCGCCGAAATCGCGCGAGCGCGATCAGAAAGAAGATCGCGCCGATTGTTAGGTTGGCCAGCAATTGCGCCCACACCACGGACAAGCCGGCACCGCGGAACAGTACCGCCTGGGCAGTGCTCACAAAGTGAGTGGTGGGTGCGGCGAGCATAATGGTCTGCACTGCCAGTGGCATGCTCTCGGGCGGTGCGCTGGAGCCTGACAGCATGTTGAGTGGCACCACCACCAGGATCATCAACAACGCAAACTGCGGCATGGAACGGGCGATGGTGGCGATCAGGATGCCTAGCGCGGTGGTCGAGAATAGATGCAGAGTGGCGGCGAGAAGGAATAATGTCACCGAACCGGCGATGGGCATGGCGAGCGTGCCCTGCACCACGATTGCCAAGGATGCTGCCGCCACGGCCAATACCACCATGCCATTGGCCCAGACCTTGGCGGCCATGATCTGAAGCGGCGTGAGCGGCATCACCAGGAGATGCTCGATGGTGCCGTGCTCGCGCTCGCGGATGAGCGCCGCACCGGCCAGGATGATCGACATGAAGGTGATGTTATTGACCAGTTCCATTGCCCCGTAGAACCACACCCCGTTGAGGTTGGGGTTGAACTGCATGCGGGTTGTGAGCCGTATCGGCAATGGCGGGTCGGCGCGGTAGCCCTGCACGAAGCGGCTGACCTCGTCGGTGGCGATATTCTGGATGTAACCGGCGCCGATGAAGGCCTCGTTCATGCGCGTGGCATCGATGTTGAGCTGGATGTTTGGTCGGTGTCCTGCCAGTACGTCGCGTTGAAAACCGGCTGGTACAAGTAGAGTGAAGGTGTACAGTCCGGCATCGAGGCCGGGATCGATCTCAGCGAAGTCGATGTGCGTCGGTGGCATGAATTCCGGGGGGCGCAGGGCGTCCAGCAGACGCTGTGACAATGGTGAGCGGTCCT